>JANPKV010000142.1:0-11525 GCA_031426185.1 Rhodobacterales bacterium
TGCTTGAACAGAACCTGATCAAGCAGCTGAAACCGCGCTACAACGTGCTGCTGCGCGACGACAAAAGCTTTCCCAACATTCTGATCGGCAAGGAACACCGCTTTCCGCAGATCAAGAAGCACCGGGGCAAGAAGTCCGAAAAGGGCAGCTATTTTGGTCCCTTTGCCAGCGCCGGGGCCGTCAATCGCACGCTGAACCAGCTGCAGAAGGTGTTCCTTTTGCGGAACTGTTCGGATTCGATGTTTGAATCGCGCACGCGGCCATGTCTTCAGTTTCAGATCAAGCGCTGTTCGGCCCCATGTGTCGGCAAGATCGATCCTGCGGGCTATGGCACGCTTGTCGCGGATGCCGAAAAGTTCCTGCAAGGCAAGTCGACCACGGTTCAGGCCGACCTTGCCCGCCACATGGCCGAGGCATCGGCCGCGATGGAATTCGAACGCGCCGGCGCGTTGCGCGACCGCATCCGCGCCTTGACACAGGTGCAGTCGGCGCAAGGCATCAACCCGAAATCGGTCACCGAAGCGGATGTCGTGGCGCTGCATCTGGAACACGGGCAGGCCTGCGTGCAGGTCTTCTTCATCCGCGCCAACCAAAGCTGGGGCAACCGAGACTTTTATCCCAAGACCGGTTCGGGCGCGGAAGAGCCCGAAATCCTGGAGGCGTTCCTGACCCAGTTCTACGACGACAAGGACCCGCCCCGAATGATCCTGTTGTCCCACATGGTCGACAACGCGGATCTTGTGACACAGGCGCTGTCGGACCGCGCCGGGCGCAGGGTGGAGCTTTTGGTCCCCCAGCGCGGCGAAAAGGCGGAACTGGTGGAAAATGCCGTCCGCAACGCCCGCGAAAGCCTGGCACGCCGGATGGCAGAGACATCGACGCAGAACCGCCTCCTGCAGGGACTGGCCGAAGCGTTCGATCTGGAAGGCCCCCCGCGCCGGATCGAGGTCTATGACAACAGCCACATCCAGGGCACCAATGCCGTCGGTGGCATGATCGTCGCCGGTCCCGAGGGGCTGGAGAAAGGTCAGTACCGCAAATTCAACATCAAAAGTGCCGCCGGGGCCAATTCAGACGATTTCGGCATGATGAAAGAAGTGCTGACGCGGCGCTTTGAGCGTTTGCTGAAAGAAGACCCGACGCGCAGCTCGGGGACCTGGCCGGACCTTTTGCTGATCGACGGGGGCGCCGGGCAGGTATCGGCGGTCGCGGAAATCCTGGCCGAACTTGGGGTCGAAGATGTGCCCTTTGTCGGGATAGCAAAAGGCATCGACCGCGACGCTGGCAAAGAGGAATTCTACCGTCCGGGCGAGGCCCCGTTTGCCCTGCAGCGCAACGACCCGGTCCTTTATTTTGTCCAGCGCCTGCGCGACGAGGCGCATCGCTGGGCAATCGGTGCCCACCGCGCAAAACGGGCCAAGGCTGTCGGCGTGACGCCGCTGGACGAAGTTCCCGGCATCGGTGCCGCGCGCAAACGCGCCCTTCTGGCGCATTTCGGATCGGCCAAGGCGGTGGCCCGTGCAGCGCTGCCGGACCTTTTGGCCGTGGACGGCATTTCCGAAGCGATGGCCAAGACAGTTTACGACTTCTTCAACGCGCGCGGGTAATTTCTGTCGGGACCGGTTGCGGCCGCTTTGGCTGCAAGGCGCGGCGCAGGGGTTCATCGACGATGTATGTCGCAAGCGCCGATACCACCAGGACGGTCGCAATGATCGCCCATCCGATCAGGGCAAGGTGCTCTTCCCACGCAGCGCCCAGTATGACCTTGAACACGCCCGTCAGGAAAAGCACGATCGGCGCGTGCAGGATGTAGATGCCGTAAGACAGTCGACCCATGTGGTCACTGACCCACATGACCAGACCCTTCACGCGTATCGCAGCCCCGATGACCAGCGCTGCCGGAAAGACCACGGTGATCCAGACGAGCCCAAGGGTCAGATGCCCCGCTGGCACCATCACGAAGGCAAAGACCGGAACAAGCAACAGCAGGGTGATCGGCGGCAATACCCAGTTCGGACGATACAGGCGATAAACCAGAACACCGAGGGTAAAGGAAAACCAGAACCGCGCCATGCCCCCGGGGGTGGTCGCGATATTCCAACCAAGGTCCAGAGTACCGAACGCCAATGCCTGATGGATCAGGAGCACCCAGGAGATGAGGGTCAGAACGACAAGCCCAAGCACGCGAAACCGGATCACCCAAGCCGCATAGACAAGGTTGCACCAGAATTCCAGGCTGAGCGACCATGCAGAAGGCGCAAAGGGAAAAGGGGTGAAGCCCCAGCCGCTGGTAAATGGCGACGGAAGCAACAGCGCCGTTCCCGGCAATGAGGCGACGATTTGCTGCACGCTTGGCGCGTCTTCGGTGCGCGCGGCCATCTTGACCGCGAAATACGCAAACCCGATGCCGCAAGCCAGAAGGTACAGCGGATAGAGCCGGATCACACGCACCCTTACAAAGGACGACAGGCGCATTCTGCCCGAGCGCAGCCTGCCTTCATATGACCTCGCGATGACAAAACCGCTCATGATGAAGAACAGGTCGACGGCAAGGAATGACCCCTGCAGCCAGGGAAGGTCGCCGAAATAGGTCTTCAGGTGATAGCCGAACACGGCCAGTGCGGCGATCCCGCGTCCGGCGTCTAGCGCTGACAGATGCGGTGTCGACGGCACGGCCGGCATCTGATCTTCCTTATGCCGAAGCGCGGGGAGATTATGTGTCGGTTTTTTGTAATCTGACCGCTGCGGACTTGCATAGACCAGACCGGTCAAGGGCCCAGCTTCAGGCAGAAACAAGCCGAAACCGCCATCAGGGACGCCCATGCCGTCTTGTCGCGCGGCGAAAATACGCGCGCGCCCGGGTCAGGCAGCACCCCAATACTGTTGGTCCGGCTGCGGTTCTGCAGGCGACGGCGCAAGTGCCTCTTTCGCCTTCCCTATCCTTCCGCTAGGACTTGTCCATGATCAGGACGCTTCCGAACTTTCTCACCGTTCTGCGGCTGCTCGCGGCCCCTGGGGTCGCCATCATGTTCCTTTATTTCCACCGGCCCTGGGCAGATTGGTTCGCGCTGTCACTGTTCGTGGGCGCAGCGATCACCGACTGGTTCGACGGCTACCTCGCGCGGCTGTGGAAACAGGAATCCAAGTTCGGTGCGATGCTGGACCCGATTGCCGACAAGGCGATGGTGCTTATCGCGATCATGGTGCTGACGGGCTATAACGGCATGAACCCCTGGTTGATCCTGCCTGCGACAATCATCTTGTTTCGCGAGGTGTTTGTATCGGGGCTTCGAGAATTCCTTGGCGCAAAAGCGGGGCTTCTGAAGGTCACCAACCTTGCGAAATGGAAAACCACTGCGCAGATGGTGGCCATTGCGGTCCTGTTTCTGGGGACAGGGCTGGAATATCTGAATATCGTCGCGACGCAGGGAATGACGCCTGAACAGTATATCGAAGCGGTGGCGGCCGGCACGCGGCAACCCATACCGACCTGCGGCAATCGCGACTGCGCGTCCTATGCCAACGTCGCCGGGCTGGTGCTGATCTGGATTGCGGCGATCCTGACCGCCGTGACCGGCTGGGATTATTTCAACAAGGCGCGCCCCTATCTGCGAGAAGACAAGTGATCACGGTCCTTTACTTCGCCTGGGTCCGAGAGCGGATCGGGCTCCCGCGCGAAGATGTCGAGACATCAGCCGTCACCGTCGCCGATCTGGTGGCGGAACTTTCCGCGCGCGAAGACCGCTATGCCGTGGCGTTTTCGGACATCGCCGCGTTGCGGGTCGCGGTAGACCAGTCCCTGACCACATTCGATGCGCCTTTGGCAGGCGTGCGCGAAGTGGCGTTCTTTCCGCCGATGACGGGGGGCTAGCATGCCCGTGGTCGTGCAGCAGGCTGCGTTTGATCCAGGGCAGGTCGTGTCCGACTTCATGGCAACTGCGTCCGGCGTTGGGGCCATCGTCACCTTTTGCGGCGTCGTGCGGGGCGACGCCGGGCTGACGGCGATGGACATCGAGCATTACCCCGGCATGACAGAGCGCGCGATCGCCGCGATGATCGAAAAAGCGACGAGGCGCTGGAACCTGACCGGTGCCCACGTGATCCACCGCTATGGGCGGCTGGAGGTCGGCGAGCCGATCATGATGGTGGCCACGGCATCGACGCATCGGGCCGCCGCTTTTGAGGCGGCGGAATTCCTGATGGACTACCTAAAATCCCGCGCGCCCTTTTGGAAGAAGGAAACGGGTTCGGACGGGGAATCCTGGGTTGCGGCAAAAGACGACGACGAGGCTGCCCTGAACCGCTGGTAAGGGGGCGACAGGCGGTCAGACGCGGGCAATCCGGTGTGCGTCCGGTTCACGCCCACATCTGATGCTCCGTCTCTTTCAGTGCATCCGGGTCCGTTGTGCAGGCCCTTGCCAGCGCCGATCAGAAATCGAAAATCTCGCCCAGAATGCTTTTCTTGCGTTTTTTGCCATAGCGATAGTCGTCGTCGTCGTCGTCATGGTCACGGCGATATTCACCGCGCGGCCGCTGGGGTTCGGGCTGATAGACGGGGCCGGGGTTCTGCGGCATCGGGCGGCTGGCGGGGGCGGCTGCCGCGACCGGTGCGGGGGCACCCGACGCGCGCTCGATGATCTTGTCCAGTTCTCCGCGATCCAGCCAGACGCCGCGGCATTTCGGACAGTAATCGATCTCAACACCGCCGCGATCGGCCATGACAAGGGTTTCGCCATCAACGGGGCATTGCATCGCACTCTCCTCTGGTTTGCTGATGCTCAAATGGGAAGTGCCAGGGATTTCGCAAGATGTGATGTTGAAAACCGGCAGGTTGGTGCCACGCATTTGACGGACAAGGCGCATGGTCGGGCGCGCACCATGTGTGGTTGGACGATGCAAAGCACCGTTCGACGCGCCCAGATTGGCCCCCGGCTGCAACGACGGGGTCTTTTCTTGTTCGATCCGCCCATTGGGGACTTGACGGGCCGGGGCGGAATGACGGCAGATCAACTGCCTGACATTTTTGCAATGGACTGCCAATCTTGCGAAACATCCTGATCCGTTTTGGCGCCTTGATGGCGCTTGTCACACTTGCGGCCTGTGCCGGCGCCCCTCCTCCGGATGCCGGGCCCACGGTGACCCCGGGATATGAAGGCGTGCAGGACGGCGCTTTTTTCATCGAGCCCGTGGACAAGCAGTTTCTGGGGGATGGCAACAAGCGTGAAGAGGTCGCCTATGGTGCTGGCGACGCGCCGGGGACCATCGTGGTCGATGTCTATGCGCGCAAGCTTTACTACGTGCTCGATGGCGGGCGGGCGATACGCTACGCCATAGCTGTGGGCCGTGAGGGGCTGTCGTTCCGCGGGTCGGGCGTTGTCGGTCGCAAGGAAGAATGGCCGTCCTGGACGCCCACGCGCAACATGGTGCGCACGCGGCCGGATCTTTATGCGGCCTTCGCAGGCGGTCTGCCGGGCGGGCTGGACAATCCCCTGGGGGCGCGTGCGCTGTATCTTTACCGTGGCGGGCGGGACACGATGTTCCGCATCCACGGGACGATCGACAATGCCTCGATCGGGCGGGCGACGTCCGCCGGCTGCATCCGGCTGTTCAATCAGGACGCACTCGACCTTTATGCGCGCGCCAATATCGGCACGCCGGTCCGGGTGCGCACGTTTGAGGAAAGCCTTGCGATCGAGGGGCCGTACATGGATGACGCCTATGGTCGCATCGTCCCCGAAACACCCCAGAACCTTGCCAAAAAGGAACGGGACCAGGCCAGGATCGCCCGCGAAGGCGCCGTGATCACGCTGGCAGGCGTCCCCGTCAGCAACTGATCCCGCGCCATCGGCTGCACCCTTCGGGTACGTCGTGATCGCGTCAGGGGGTGGCAAAGCGGGTTGGGCTACCGTCCGCTCATCGACGCGGAAGACGCCGGAATGGCATTGGACTTGTGGCGCCCGACGCCGCAGTGCAGCGTAAAAAACTTGCGGATCACGGGGCCTTGTGCCCTTATGAAGGCAGATTCTGAACGGCCAGCGAGGTCATTGCGATGAGTGCCACGTCCCAGGTTCGTTCCGTTCTGCCTCCCGATATCAAGGCCCGCAAGGGAAGCGAGCCGCTGGTCGTGCTGACGGCCTATACAACGCCCATCGCGCGGCTGGTCGATGCGCATTGCGACATTGCGTTGGTCGGCGACTCGGTCGGGATGGTTCTGCACGGGATGCCTTCCACGCTGGGTGTCACGATGGACATGATGATCCTGCATGGGCGCGCGGTGGTGCGGGGCTGCGAAAAGGCGATGGTCGTGATCGACATGCCGTTCGGCAGCTACGAAGAGGGGCCGCAGCAGGCCTTTGCCAACGCCCGCCGCCTGATGGCCGAGACGGGCGCCCCGGCTGTCAAGCTGGAGGGCGGGCTTCACATGGCCGAGACCATCGCCTTTCTGACGGCGCGCGGCGTGCCGGTGATGGCGCATGTCGGGCTGACGCCGCAGGCGATCAACACGCTGGGCGGCTACAAGGTCGTGGGCCGCGACGACGAGGCGGCCAAGGTGATGGCCGATGCCCGTGCCGTGGACGAGGCGGGCGCGTTCTCGGTGGTACTGGAAAAGGTGCCGATGGGTCTGGCGGGCGAGATCACGCGGGCAGTATCGATTCCGACCATCGGCATCGGCGCGGGCGTCGATTGCGACGGGCAGGTGCTCGTGGTCGATGACATGCTTGGTCTCTTCACCGCGTTTCGCCCGAAATTCGTCAAGCGGTTCGGCGCGCTTGCCGAGGCTGCAGATGCGGCGATCGCGCAATATGCCGCCGAGGTGCGGGCGCGGACCTTTCCCGGGGAGGAGCATTCTTTCCCCGATGTCCTGCCAACCAAGGGCAAAGCATGATCCCCATCCTGCGGAAGGTGAGCGAACTGCGCGCCCTGGCGCGGGGCTGGCGTGCGGCGGGCGAGACGATCGGCGTCGTGCCGACGATGGGGGCCCTGCACGAGGGGCATCTGTCGCTGGCGCGGCGGGCAAGGGCCGAATGCGACCGGGTTGTCACCACGATCTTCGTGAACCCCAAGCAGTTCAACAATCCCGACGACATGAAGAAGTATCCTCGTTCGGAAGAGGCGGACGCGCGGATGCTTGCGACGGTCGGGGTCGATGCGATCTTTGCGCCGCCGGTCGACGAGGTCTATCCAGACGGGTTCATCACCACGGTGTCGCTGGGCGGTGTGGCGCAGCCCCTGGAGGGGCATATGCGCCCCGGCCATTTCGACGGCGTCGCAACGGTGGTGACCAAGCTCTTTGGGATGTCGTTGGCGGATCGCGGCTATTTCGGCCAGAAGGACTGGCAACAGCTGCAGGTTGTCTTGCGGCTGGTGCGGGACCTCAATCTGGCGGTCGAGGTGGTCGGCTGCGAGACGATCCGCGATCCTGACGGGCTGGCGATGTCGTCGCGCAACATGCGCCTGACGCCCGACGGGCGGGCGAAAGCGCCGGTCCTTTATGCAGCGCTTACGGCGGCGGCGGCGGATATCCGCGCTGGTCAGTCCGACCGCATGGCGATCCGCGAGGCCGCCGAGGCGATGCGCGCCGTCGGGTTCGAACGGGTCGAATACATCGAATTGCGCGACGCGGGCAGCCTGATGCCGTCCGATGACCCGGCACGGCCCCGGCGCATGCTGGCGGCGGCCTGGATCGACGGCGTGCGGCTGATCGACAACATTCCGGTCTGAAGGGCCCTTGCGGGGCGCTGCCGCGCACCCCGGGATATTTCCACCAATCGGAAAGTCGGCGCGACAATGGCCTTGGCGGGCTGGCGCGAGTGCGGCAAGATCGTCAAGGACGGTCGGAGCAGGAAAACTGGATCCGGTCAGATGTAATTGCCTGTAACATCCCTATGTGATGACGGCAGGATTCAATGGAGGGCGCGATGGCCGATTTCGAGACCCAAATCAAGGAAAGCCAGGCACAGGTGGCCGAGGCGCAGGCAAAGATCAGTGCGATCACCGGGCGGATCGAAGAGGCGCGGGCCAAACTGGACCAGGGCATTTCGATCGACGTCGAAAACGCCACGCTTGAGGATGTGCACAAGCACACCGACCTGATGAACGCGAATATCGCGGAACTGATCATGGGGCTGGATGATGTGACCGCCGGATTTAGCCAGGAATTCAGCGAAATGCGGTCGAAGACCGGGATGGAAAGTTTCATCGGGATCTTTTCTACCGCGAAGTCCGAATCGATGCGGCAGGAACGGATGCGGTCGGCCTCGGTCGACGACAAGTTGCAGGACCTGATCGGCAAGTCGGATGTGATCGTCAGGCTGTTGCAGGGGCAATTGGACCTTTTGAACACGCAAAAGACGCGGGTGGAGGGAAACCTGTCGTCAACGCTGGTCGAACGGGAAGAGACCGTGGGCGCGCTGGAGGCCGTGCGGGCCGAAGTCTCCGCGATGGACCCCAAGATCATCGAGCTTGAAAACAAGATCTCGGTCGAGCAGGACGCGGCGGCGCGCACCAAGCTGGAGACGGAATTGGCGAACCTGAACGCGAAATACAACGCGCTGGTGCAGGACGAACAGGTGAAGCTGGCCAAGTCCCAGACGCTGGAGCGGTACATCGAAAAGGGCAAGACCTGGGTGGATTCGCTGCAGAACCAGTCGGCGACGCAGATGGTGCTGATCAACAAGCTGCAGACGGATACCAAACAGCGGGTTGTGCTTTATGACGCGTTGACGAGTTCGCTGAAGACCGCCCAGCAGCAGGACGTGGCGCACCGGATCAACGAGATCGGGGTCAAGACCGACCAGGAGGCGCAGACCGCGATGGCCGCAATCGGGGCGGCGACCAACGACAAGATGGCCGACATGCTGGAGGCGCATGGGGAGCATATGGTGTTTGCGCGGGAGATCCTTGAGCAGAAGGCGAAGGCGGATGAACGGTTTGCGCGCCGGTTCGCGAAGATTGTCGAGAAGCATGACAAGAACGCGTATGGGGAATGAGAAACCATGACCCTTTGGAGCCGTGTGTCTGACGGCGTCTATCTTTGCTCATATGTAGTGATTGCGGCGGTCGCGGCAAAATTGCTCTCACGGGCTGAAGTGCCGATCCTGCAGGGGATCGGCGCGCTCGTTGGGATATTCTTCTATTTCTTCGGGCTGATCGTCTTCGGTGTCGGGCTGGCGATCATTCTTGTTGGCTTGGCAGGTCATCTGCGGAGTTATCTTGCGAAGCAGACGCCAGATGCCTGACCCCACCGTCAAAGACGTCCTCACCTCGGACCATGCCGAGCTTTACGACACGCTCGTCGCACGGCGCTACTTCGCCAAGTTCCAACGCATCGCCGGGCATCTCGCACGGGTGGCGGCTGAGCTGGAGACCGAGGGGCGGTTGACGCGGACGGAAACGCGGGTGCTCGGGGGGTATCTGAAAGCGGTTGCGGCAACGTTCCATGCGCTGTCGCACAAATATGTCATGACCGGGCGCGGGGATGCCGCGCCGCGCCTGACCATCGACCGGCACGAGAGCGGCTTTCCGGTCGCGCAGGAACTGATGACCATGGCTGTCGATGCGCAGCAGGCGCAGAAACATCTGGCCGGGATGGCGTCGGAGGCGGAGTTGAAGGACCGCATGGTGCGCCAGATCGTGGGCGACCTGACCTTGCCCACGTCGCTGCAATTCGCGCTGGCGCAGCGCTACTATTACGAGGCGCTGACGGCAGGTGGCATCTTCTGGGCGCGCAACGACCCGGATGCGCAATGGCTGGGCCAGGCCGGAGAGCGGCGGCAGTATCTGATCCATTGGGCGATCTGGGACACACAGGTGAACCTGCCCATCGTCTACCTTTTGAACGTCGAGGATGACGGCAAAAAGCCCCTGCCCAATGACGATCAACGCTGGCCGCAGGTGCAGGCCGGGCTGATGGCGCAATCGACGCTGGGGTTGAAGCTGGTGACGATGGCCACCGGGTTTGACCGCGATTTCGACGGGGTGATGCCGAAACGGCTGCGCCGGATCGTGCTGGGGCCGATGTATTCGGCGAGCTTCACGCTGCAGTCAGGGCCGATCTCCAAGGTGCTGGAAGGCGCGAAGGCACCCGAGGGCGAGGATTGGGCGCTGGTCTGGACGGTCGAAGACCTGGTCAGCGAGCGCGAGGAAGAGGTCAAGGAGGGGTGGTTCGGCACATCGATGCGCCAGATCTACAAGCTCGACCCGCTGACCGGCGCCGATAGCGGCACGACCCGGACCGACCGGATGATCATCCTGCCGGAAAAGCCCTATCAGGTGTTTGTGGAGCAGAACCCGGCGGGCTTGCGGGACCTGCGCAAGTTTGTCGTGGGCGCGGGCGGGCGGATTTTGCCGACGCGGTAGGGGGCGCTGCCCCGGCTTCGCCTCCCCCGGGGATATTTGGACCAGTCAGAAAGGGTTTGCCGGTGAGCACGCGGGACACAATGGAACTGAGGGAAGACACGATCCGCGCGCAGTACGAGGCGGCGCTGGGTCTGGTGACCGGGTTTGATCATGCGCCGCGTCTGGCCAAGGCGGCGGAGCCTGGGACACAGGCGGAGCGCAGCCCGGGGATCGGCACGCGCCCCCGTTTCCGCTCCACCGTGCCGGGCATGGTGACGCGGTCCACCGCGCGGCCCGGCGGGGTGCGGCTGGCCGAGCGGGTCGAGGGGATGGGCGATGGCCTCATCTCGCCAGTGCAGGCGGCGGTCCTGAGCGCCCTGCGTCGGGGCGTGGCGATTGCGCTGGCGATGGGCGAGACCCTGGGGGCGCAATCGGGGCTGGCGGAGTTGAAGAAGGCCAACCTCGAGGCGCGTCTGCCTGACGGCAAGCGGGCGGAATTCACCGAAGGTTTGCAGGCGGAGGCACTGGCGGTGCTGTTCACCTTTGCCAATGCGACGGCGTTTCTGCTGGCGCCGCATCTGGGCGCGGCGACCGTGGAGATCGGCGAGGTAGAGGAGGTGCTGACGGACAATGCTCCCCTCGCGTTGCAGGGGGCGTTGTGGGAGCTGGATCAGGATATCGGAGCCTTTGGGACCGACGAGGTGCGGCTGGTGGCGGTGGTGGCCGCTTTTTGCGAAGCGTTGATGAAGAAGGTCGCGCTCCGGGCCGAGGGGGCCGCGCGGATGGGCGCGTTTACCAGTGGGTCCTGGAAGGTGGAGGCGGATGGGCTGACCATTGCGGGCTTCAAGCCAGCGCGGGCGGCGAAGGGCGGCGTCCTGACCATGCAGTTCAAGAAACCGCAGGAGGTGGTGGGAAACCACATCGCGAAATACCAATCGCTGCGGCTGGCCAAGATGCTGATGGCCTATGATTTCGAAAGGCGGCTGAACCCGTTTGCGGAGCTGGGCGGGTTCATCTTCACCTTCATGGGGGATGGCAAGCCGGGCACGGGCAAGACCACGCTGATCCAGATGATGGCGGGGTTGCTGAACGATTACTGCAAGGTGGCGGGCTATCCGTTCCGCTATCAGAACTTTTCCATCGACCAGATCGACAGCTATCAGGGCAAGTCGGGGCAGAATGCCAAG
>JANPKV010000143.1:0-7015 GCA_031426185.1 Rhodobacterales bacterium
GTGACGCTGGTGGCCGACCTCGTCGACGAAGACTTCTGGGAAGAAGGCTTCATGTTCGACGGATCGTCAATCGCTGGCTGGAAGTCCATCGACCAGTCCGACATGAAGCTGATCCCCGATCCGGCTTCGGTCTATATCGACCCCTTCTATGCCGAAAAGACCATGTGCGTGCATTGCAACGTGGTGGAGCCCGATACAGGCGAGGCCTACAGCCGCTGCCCGCGCCAGACCGCGTTGAAGGCCGAGGCGTTCCTGAAATCCTCCGGCATCGGGGACACGGCCTATTTCGGCCCCGAGGCTGAATTCTTCATCTTCGACGACGTCCGCTACTCCGTGACGCCCCGCAAGGTCGCCTATGAGATCGACGCCGAAGCGGCCGCCTGGAACACCGACACCGTGACCGAAGGCGGCAACCACGGCCACCGCGCGGGCCACAAGGGCGGCTATTTCCCGGTCAACCCGGTGGACGAGGCGCAGGACCTGCGCGGCGAGATGCTCAGCACCATGAAACGCATGGGCATCCGCGTCGACAAGCACCACCATGAGGTCGCGACCTGCCAGCATGAACTTGGCATGATCTTCGGCGGGCTGGTCGAACAGGCCGACAACATCCAGAAATACAAATACGTGATCCACAACGTGGCCCACGCCTATGGCAAGACCGTGACCTTCATGCCAAAGCCGATGAAGGGCGACAACGGATCAGGCATGCACGTCAACATGTCGATCTGGAAGGGCGGCAAGCCCTTGTTTGCAGGCGACAAATATGCCGATCTGAGCCAGGAAGCGCTGTACTTCATCGGCGGCATCCTCAAGCACGCCAAGGCGTTGAACGCAATCACCAACCCCGCGACCAACAGCTACAAGCGCCTGATCCCCGGCTTTGAAGCCCCCGTCCTGCGCGCATATTCGGCCCGCAACCGGTCTGGCTGCGTCCGTATTCCATGGACGGAATCGCCGAAAGCCAAGCGCGTCGAGGCCCGTTTTCCCGATCCGTCGGCGAACCCCTACCTCGCTTTCGCGGCGCTGATGATGGCCGGCATTGACGGCATCAAGAACAAGATCGACCCGGGTCCGGCCTCCGACAAGGATCTCTATGATCTGCCGCCGGAAGAACTGGCCGAAATCCCGACCGTCTGCGGCAGCTTGCGCGAGGCGCTGGAGGAGTTGGAGAAAGACCACGACTTCCTGCTCGTCGGCGACGTGTTCACCAAGGACCAGCTCGAAGGCTACATGGCGCTGAAGTGGGAAGAGGTCTACGCCTTCGAACACACGCCGCATCCGGTTGAATACCAGATGTATTATTCCTGCTGATCCGTTTCGGTCAGATCAGGTGATGCAAGGTTAGGAATTCGGGGTCGCCTTTGGGCGGCCCCGTGTCATGTGGGCTGCCATGCCCACGCCGTGATTGTGCCGCAATCCTGCCCGGTTGCGCTCTCAAACTCCGGCTCTGGATTGCCCTGCGCACCGGATGGCCCCATGTCGACCCCTCGACCACGCCCCGATCTTGGCTCGGCGAGCCGGCCCGACAGACCGCCGATCTGGGTCAATGGCCAGCAACGCCCGTCTTTCGACGTCAAGGCCTATGGCGCCTATAGTCTGATTTCAACCCGCGCGGTCCTTGGTCCGGCATTGATGCGGCTGTCTGCGTCGACGCAAGGGCTGAAGGTGCGGCTGCTGGCCGGGGCTTTTCCCGTCAACACCGAACGTCTTGGACGGGCAGCGGCCTATCTTCCGACGCGTGCGGGCATCGCGGCCACGGTCGGCGGCATTGCGGGAACCCTGAGCGACGCAGTCGACGTGGTCTGTCCGCCGCCGCCGCCAGAAGAATCGCTCGCCGCCTATGACACTCTGTGGCGCGCCCGCAAGGCGACTGCCTCCGGGCGGCTACGGGGCGTCGATCTGGATGATGTCCGCTCCGATCCCGACCTGCGCGCGCTTCGCGACGATCTGCCCCGGCGCCCGACCCGTCCGGTCCGCCCGATCCTGGTGCATACATCGCCTGCCCCCGCAGCACCCATGGCCGCGCCGCCGATGGACCCGCCACCCATCAAGGCGCCTGACCCTGAACCGGAGCAGGCGACGCTTCTGGCGATCCGCAGCATGTTGTCGGACCCCGGTCCGGAGCCTGCCCCCCAGACGACGGTCGAGACTGCACCTGACCCGCTTGCCCCCGCAACGGCCGCCGCCCCTGCCGCACCCCGGATGCGCAAACCGCTGCCGGCCTGGACCCGGCCGATGTTTGGCACGATGCGCCGCGCCACTGCCTTCGTGATCGCTTGGGGCCTGATCGTCGTGGCCATGCCCATCGGCCTGACCAAAGCCGCGATCGCCCATTTCGAAGGCCGCGACCTGCGCGATCTGGTCGAGGACCCCTAGCGACACAGGACCGTCGCATTCGGCCAGCCCGTCTGCTAGTGGACCGCCTCCCGCAGCGTGGCAAGTTCCTTTGCCGTCAGCGTTTCGGCGCGCACCACATAAGTGTGGATCGAAAAGACCACCGCACGCGTCACGGGCAAGCGGACAAAGCATTGCCGTTCGCTGCGAACGAAAAAATGCCCGACTGGCCGTGGCCGTCTTTGTCCCTCTAGCCGGGGCTGATAAAGCGCATGGTCGTCATAGGTCAAAAAGTTCATCCGCCACAGCGGCTGGTCCACGCGGATCGCATCAAACATCCGCTGCACTCTGCGGCCGACATCCTCGCTATAGGGCAGCACGCCGTCATGAATCCCCATCAGCGGCCGCCCGATCTTTTGCGACAGCGTCCAGCTGGCCGGAAAGCACAGGATCGCGCCGGTCAGCCGATGGCCGTCGCGGTGCGCTTCCATCAGGCACAGGTCCTGCTGCACCAGCCGCCCCAGCGTCAGCAAGGGCGTGTCAGGGTCAAGGGCGACCGTGACCCCGTCAGGTCGCGTCACCGCAGCACCGGCACGATGATAACCCGGCAGCGCCGCGATCTTGTCCAGAACCGTGGCATAAAGCTCATCCGCCGCCGCCCGGCCCTCGGGCAACAGGGCATGGACGGCGTCGGGGGCCTCGGCGATCAGGCGGTCGCGTTCCGCCATCTGGCCCGCAAAGGCGTCATCCATGACCAGCCAATCCGCCATGGCAAGTGGCCGTATTCCCGGCAGACGCCTGGACTGCGCGTCCATCCACGGCAGATGGGGGAGTTGCTTTTGCAGAATGGGGAGCATCGCGCAAACTCGCCGATCTTGCACGCAAGAACAAGCAGCTAGGCGGCGAATGCCGCCTGCAGGAAATCGCGCAGCGGCAACATCACCGCGTCGCTGTCAAAAACCTCGCCGCCATGGCCCGCGCCGGGCAGAATGACAAGGTCGATCTGTGCCGCCGGATCCACGCGCGCCCAAGCGGCGGCAAGACGTTCGGACTGCACATGCGCGATCAGCGGGTCGGCATCGCCGTGGCGCACGAACAACGGTGGCAAGGGACGGGGCAGCATCGCCTCAAGTCGGCCCACAGGTCCAATTGCCTTGGCTGCGGCAGGGTCATCGCCAACAGCAAACCCCACAAGCTGCGATTCGGCAGAATCAGCAGCATTCGTGGTGCCCATGCTCGCCGTGCGGCCAAGGGCAGCCATGTCGGCATCCATGGAAGAAAACTCCATCGGGCCGTAGAAATCCACCACAGCGCGCGGCGCCTGGCCCTGTTCGATCAGCGACAGCGCGGTCGAAACCGCAAGAAATCCTCCGGCCGACTGACCCCAGACTGCAAGGCGCGCGGGGTCAAGCCGGTATTTCCCTGCATTTGCAACGACAAAGGCAACGGCAGCTAGGCAGTCTTCGCCTTGGGCCGGCCAAACGTCGGTGGACGAATAGCGGTAGTTCGGGCGAATGACGGCAATGCCCGCATCCAGCAGGGCCTGCGATGGCGCCGACATCGATTTTGAACCCATCTTGAACGCTCCGCCGTGGATGTCGACCACAAAGGGAAATGGTCCGCTGCCGACCGGCAGATAGATATCAAGAATGTGCCTTGGACCGGGTCCATAGGACAGATCGGCAAAATCAGGCTTGCGGGTCGTCGCCCACAGATACGCGCGATACGCGGCAACGGCAGCAATACCGGTGGCAAGAAGCGCCAGAACGGTGCGTCGGGCGGCAACTGGCATCTGGATAGCCTTCCGTATTGATCGTTACGGCAGGTTTGCGACATCCCAGCGGTCGGCGCAAGGAAAGCGACCGCGCGTGCAGGGCGCAAAGTGCAAAAAGTCACACACGGGGCCGCACCGATGAACCAGCATTACGCCGACCGCCGCAAGATCGACCCCACGCGGGGTGCCACATTGGCCGACGGCAGCCCCAACGACAACGACCGGGTCGAGATCGGGCCCACGCAACTGGCCTTTGCCGAATGGTCCGCCGCCGGTCTGACCCCGCCCAATCTTGCCACCATGCGCGCCTATCGCTGGCAACGCCTGACGCAAGGGCTGATCGACCGCGACTATGGCGGCCTTTTGATGTTCGATCCCCTGAACATCCGCTACGCCACCGACACCACCAACATGCAGCTTTGGAACACCCACAACCCGTTCCGCGCCTGCCTTCTATGCGCTGACGGGCATATGGTGATGTGGGAATACAAGAATTCGCCGTTCCTTGTGACCTTCAACCCGCTGGTCAAGGAACTGCGTTCGGGGGCGACCTTCTTTTACAACTCCACCGGCGATGCGGGTCAGGCTGCCGCGCGTGCCTTTGCGGCCCAGGTGGACGAGATCATGCGCGAACATGCCGGCACCAACCGCCGCCTTGCGGTCGACAAGATCATGGTCCACGGACTGCGCGCGCTGGAAGGCATCGGGTTCGATGTGATGGAGGGCGAAGAGGTCACCGAACGCGTGCGTGCCATCAAGGGGCCGGATGACATGCAGGCCATGCGCTGCGCTGCCCATGCCTGCGAACAGGCCGTCGCCGCGATGGAGACATTCACCCGCGACAACGTCCCCCTTGGCCAGACCTCCGAAGATGCGATCTGGGCAGTCCTGCACGCCGAAAACATCAAGCGCGGAGGAGAATGGATCGAGACCCGCCTGCTGGCGTCCGGCCCCCGCACCAATCCGTGGTTTCAGGAATGCGGACCGCGCCTTGTGCAGCCCAACGAGATTGTGGCCTTCGACACCGACCTGATCGGCGCCTACGGGTTTTGCATCGACATCAGCCGCAGCTGGTGGGTCGGCGACGGGCGCCCGACCAATGCGATGATCAGCGCCTATGCCCACGCGCTGGACCACATCCGCGACCATCAGGCGCGCCTGAAGCCGGGGCGGTCGATCCGCGAGCTGGTGTTCGAAGGACATCAGCTGGAGGACCGGTACTGGAAGCAGAAGTATTCGTGCAAGATGCACGGCGTCGGCCTTTGCGACGAATGGCCTTACGTCAACTACCCGGACGGCTGGATGGAGGGCGCGTTCGACGCCGTGCTGGAACCCGGCATGACCCTGTGCGTCGAGGCGCTGGTCTCCCCCGAAGGCGAGAATTTCTCCATCAAGCTGGAGGATCAGGTGCTGATCACCGAAACGAGATGCGAAAACCTCACCCGCTATCCCTTTGACCCGCGCCTGATGGCCTAGCCCCTACTCCGCCGGCGTCATCCGGTAGGCAGCCCCGTTGATCACCGACAGAAACCAGATCGAGCCGTCCGGCGCTTCGACGACGTCCCGGACGCGACCGGTCTCCTCGCCGGAAATCCGTTCTTCGGCATAGCCTGCGTCGGGGTCCAGCCTGGCCAGGTAATCGAATTTCAGGCTGCCGATGAACACATCGCCTTTCCATTCTGGGAAAAGGTCACCTTGATAGAACATCAGCCCCGAAGGCGCGATGGAGGGGTCCCAGAACATCGCCGGCTGCTCCATCCCGTCTTTTGCCGTGCCTTCGCCGATCTTGCGACCGGCATAGGTCTTGCCGTAGGAAATCACCGGCCAGCCGTAGTTGGCCCCTTGGCGCACACGGTTCAACTCGTCGCCGCCCCGCGCGCCATGCTCGACCACCCACAACTGGCCCAAAGCGTCCAGCGCCGCGCCTTGCGGGTTACGGTGGCCCAGCGAATGCACCCCTGCAAGCATGCCGGAATTGCGGGTCGCAGGACTGCCATCGCGGTTGAAATGCAGCACCTTGCCTTGCGGGCGCATCGGATCCTGGGCAAGCGGGGCTGCCCCGCGCTCTCCCGTTGTCAGAAAGATCGTGCCGTCTGGCGCTTCGACGATGCGGCTGCCGAAATGATTGCCGCCGTCCGTCCCCGGCGCGGCAAAGACCACGCGGAAATCCTGCAAGGCCGACCCGTCCTCCGACAACCGCCCCACGCCCAGCGCGGTTCCGGCACCGGCCCCATCGGCACGCGCATAGCTGATCCAGACCTCGCGGCTGGTCGCAAAGTCGCGCGGGATCATCACGTCCAACAGGCCACCCTGTCCGATCTCGGCGACCTCAGGTACGCCGCTGATCTGGCGTCCCTCGCCGCCACGGGCGGCAAACAGCGTCAGCCGCCCAGGACGTTCGGTAACCAGAAACTGCCCGTCCGGAAGAAAGGCGATCCCCCAGGGTTCCTCAAGGCCGCCGGCCATCTCGGTGATGGTGACCTGACCGACGCTGGTCTCGGCCTGCCTCGCCGCCCAAGCCGGCACAGCGGTAGCCACGACTGCCGCCGCCACCACTACAAGTCCAGCCGATGCCTTGTTCATGCCTGTCTGCTCCTGCCCGCAACGCCGCGATTCGCGATTTGTCTGAAGAAGCAGGTAAGGCGTCAGTGTCCTTTCGCCAAATCCACAACCTACACGAGAGCGTGACGTCGCCCGCGAAACAATCGCCACGGCCGTCCGCGACTATCCTTGGAGCAATGGCGACGCGACATGTTTTCCCCTGCTGCCAAGACGCTTTTCTTTTTGCGCGGCCTTCAATAGGTTCACCGGCAGGATTGCGATCCAACATGGGAGACTTCAATGAAAAAACTACTTTTGGCTTCTGCGGCCACGGCCCTCTTTGCGGGTGCTGCCAGCGCCGAA
>JANPKV010000144.1:0-8283 GCA_031426185.1 Rhodobacterales bacterium
CAACCAGATGGTCGAGGCGCGCAAGGGCCTGCTGCCGACACGGACCCAGGTCTGGGTCGATGCCATCGCGGAGTTCGAAGCGGCTGGCAACGCGTTCTCGGCCGAGACGATGAAGACCTTCCAGGCATCGATGGCCGAAGATGCCTTCACCCCGCCGCTGATCCCGGAATGGATCGAGGTGTCGAACGTCCTGTGGCCCAAGCTGCAGGCCGCAATGGTGGGTGACCTGACGGCTGCCGAGGCGCTGAACCAAGCACAGGCCGACGCTGCCGTGATCATGACCGACGCAGGTTACAACTGATTTATGTCGGCGCGGGGGGCTCTCCCCCTCCCGCGCCGCCTTTTTTGCGAAAGTTTCCCCGATGATCCGTGCCCTGACCACGCGACGCACCGAAATGGCGCCGTTTCTGCTGCTGCTGCCGGCCGTGGCCACCATGCTGTTCGTGGTTGCGCTGCCGCTGGTGTTTTCGCTGTGGACATCGCTGACGCCCTACAAGCTGACCAAGCCAAGCACGCTTTACGACTTCATCGGGCTGACGAATTACATTCGCATCTTTGGTGACTGGGATTTCTGGGAAGCCTTCCTGCGTACCATTGGTTTTCTCACCGTCGCGATCAACCTGGAGTTCGCGCTCGGACTGGGCATTGCGCTGTTGATCAACAAGATCACCTGGGGCCAGCGGACCTTGCGCACCATCATGATGTTTCCGATGATGTTCTCGCCGATCCTTGTCGGCTTTCAGTTCAAGTTCCTGTTCAACGACCATATCGGCGTGGTGAACAATGCCCTGCAGTCGCTGGGTCTGACGGATCAGGCGATCCCGTGGCTGGTGGATGCCAAACTGGCGATGTTCTCGATCACGCTTGCCGAGGTCTGGATGAGCACTTCGGTCTTTGCGATCCTTTTGCTGGCGGGCCTTTTTGCCATGCCACGCGACCCCCTGGAGGCGGCAAGGGTCGATGGCTGCAACAGCTGGCAGGTCTTTCGCCACATCACCTTGCCGTTCCTGATGCCCTTTGCCTATATCGCGATGGCGATCCGCAGCCTGGACGTCGCCCGCGCCTATGATCTGGTCGCGGTGATGACGGACGGGGGCCCCGCGGGGCGGACCGAACTGTTGTGGACCCTGATCGCGCGCACCGGCTATGACGAGGCAAAGATGGGTCAGGCCAATGCGATGGCCTATGTCTCGACCATCCTGTCGGTCCTCTTCACCTGGTATTTCTACCGCAAGCTGGTCGCGGCGCGCCGCTACATGGGGGGTGTCGAATGACCGTGTCCGTCGAAAGCCGCGCTTCCAAGCAGGCCAAGAAGGTGGCGCTCTGGCTGGCGACCTTCCTTCTGATGCTGGTGATGTGCCTGCCGGGCCTCTGGGTCGTGCTGTCAGCCTTTCGGCCCAACCGCGAGATCCTGGCCAAGCCGCCGGTCTGGGTGCCCGAAGACCTGACCCTGGACAACTTTGGCAAGATCTTCGGCTTTGGCGCCGAACAGGTCGGCATTCCGGTTGGCAGCTATTTCACCAACTCGCTGGTCATCGCCCTGACCTCCACGGTCATCGCGCTGATCATCGGGGTTGCGGGCGGCTATTCCTTTGCCCGCTACCGGTTCCGCTTCAAGGGCGGCATCTTCCTTGGCCTCATGCTGTTTCGTGCGGTGCCCGGCATCGCCCTGTCGCTGCCGGTCTTCATGATGTGGAGCAAGCTTGGTCTGGTCGACACCAAGATGGGCCTGATCATCGTCTATGTGTCGCTGAACGTGCCCTTTACCATCTGGCTGATCGACGGCTTCTTCCGCCAGATCCCGCAAGCCCTGTCGGAGGCCGCACAGGTCGATGGCTGCACCCGGTGGCAGGCGTTCTGGAAGATCGAGTTTCCCCTGGCCAAATCAGGCATCGCGGCGGCGGGGGTATTCGCCTTCCTGACCTCGTGGAACGAGTTCGCGCTGGCCAGCCAGCTGACCCGATCGACCGACAGCAAGACCCTGCCGGTGGGCCTTTTGGACTTTACCGCGCAGTTCACCATCGACTGGGCAGGCATGTGCGCGATGGCGGTGATCATCATCATCCCTGCGCTGATCCTGACCTTCATCGTGCAGAAACATCTGATTGCCGGACTGACCTTCGGCGGCGTGAAAGGATAAGACATGGCAGACATCACGCTGGAAAAGGTGGTCAAAAAATATGGCGCCGTGGGGGTGGTCCACGGGATCGACCTCACCATCGCGCATGAAGAATTCGTGGTTCTGGTCGGCCCCTCGGGCTGCGGGAAATCCACCACCCTGCGGATGATCGCCGGGCTGGAGGATATCACCGGAGGGTTGGTTCGGATTGGCGGGAAGGTGGTCAACGACCTGCCGCCACGGCAGCGCAACATCTCGATGGTGTTCCAGAATTACGCGCTTTATCCGCATATGAACGTGCGCGACAATCTGGGATTTGGCCTCAAGATTGCCGGCCAGTCGCCCGAAGAAATCACCAGACGGGTGGCCGAGGCCGCCGATATCCTTGGCCTTGCCCCGCTTCTGGACCGCACCCCTGCCGAGCTTTCGGGCGGTCAGCGCCAACGTGTGGCGATGGGCCGTGCCATCGTGCGCAACCCGGACGCCTTTCTGTTCGACGAGCCCCTGTCGAACCTTGACGCCAAGTTGCGCGGCCAGATGCGGGCCGAGATCAAGAAGCTCCACCAGAAGGTCAAGACGACCGTGGTCTACGTCACCCACGATCAGGTCGAGGCGATGACGCTGGCCGACCGGATCGTGGTGATGAAAGACGGCCATATCGAACAGGTCGGCACCCCGATGGAGGTGTTCAATCACCCCCTCACCACCTTTGTCGCGACCTTCATCGGCAGCCCGCCGATGAACCTTTTGCCGGGGCACATCGACGGCGCGACCGTGCGGCTGGCCGATGGCACCGGCGTTCCGGTCCCCGACCGGCTGCGGGAATTCGTGCGCGACGGCATGGCGGTCCTTCTGGGCATCCGGCCCGATGACATCTCGCCCGTGGGACACGGGTTGTCGCAGGACGGCCCCGGCGCCGAGGTGGCGCTGACGGTCGATCTGGCCGAACCCCTGGGCATGGAAAGCCTGATCTACACCCGGCTTGCCGGCCAGGAAGTGCAGGCCAAGCTTTACGGCCCCCGCATCGTGGCCCCCGGCGAGGTGCTGACCTTCCGGCTGGCGCTTGACCGCGCGCATCTGTTCGACGCCGCCAGCGGCAAGTCGGTAAGGGCGGTCTGAATGGCAAAGATCACCCATGTCGAGATCCGGATGGTCGATCTGGTGCCCATGGTCAAACGCACCGATGCGATCCAGTCCTTCGTCAGCCAGGAAACCCCCTTCGTCACGATCACCGATGCAGATGGGGCGGTGGGGGTGGGCTACAGCTATACCATCGGCACCGGCGGCCCCGCCGTCATCAGCCTCCTGCGCGAGACGCTGGTGCCACGCCTGATCGGGCGCGAGGCCGAAGAGATCGAATCCATCTGGCGCGACCTGCTGTTTGTCACCCATGCGACGGCGGTGGGAGCGATCACCTCGCTGGCTTTGGCGGCCATCGATACCGCGCTTTGGGATTTGCGCTGCAAACGGGCGGGCCTGCCGTTGTGGCGCATGGCGGGCGGCGCGAAACCGACCATCCCGCTTTATTCCACCGAAGGCGGCTGGCTGCATATCGAAGCCGGGGCCTTGGTCGAGGATGCGGTCCGGGTCAAGGAACAAGGCTTCGCCGGGTCAAAGGTCAAGGTCGGCAAGCCGCATCTGGCGCAGGACCGCGACCGCCTGTCGTCCGTGCGCGCCGCCGTCGGCGACGATTTCCGCCTGATGGTCGATGCCAATCAGGCGTTCCATTTCCACGAGGCGCTGCTGCGTGCCCACATGCTGGCAGATGTCGGCATCACCTGGTTCGAAGAACCGATGCCCGCCGATGACCTGACCGGCCATGCCCGCCTTGCCGCCGCATCCCGGGTGCCGATTGCGGTGGGCGAAAGCCTTTATTCCCCGGGCCAGTTCGCCGACTACCTGCGCGCCGGGGCCTGCAGCATCGTGCAGGTGGATGTGGCCCGCGTCGGCGGCATCACGCCCTGGCTCAAGGTCGCGCACATGGCCGAGGCGATGAACATTGCCGTCTGCCCGCATTTCCTGATGGAACTGCATGTCAGTCTGGTCTGCGCCATCCCCAATTCGTGGATGCTGGAATACATCCCGCAGCTTGACCGCGTCACCCGTTCGCGGCTGGATATCCGCGACGGGCAGGCCCATCCGCCCGACGCGCCGGGCCTTGGGATCGACTGGGATCATCAGGCGATCATTGCGCAGACAGTCTCGGGCAGCCACAGCGACCACAGGGGGTAAGCGATGCAGCGAATGGGAATGGTGATCGGCCTGAAAGCCGACAAGATCGAGGTCTACAAGCGCCTGCATGCCGCCGTGTGGCCGGAGATTCTGGCCAAGATCAGCGACTGCAACATCAAGAACTATTCGATCTTCCTCAGACAGCCCGAGAACCTGATGTTCTCGTACTTTGAATATCACGGCACCGATTTCGCCGCCGATATGGCCAAAATGGCAGCCGATCCCCGGACGCAGGACTGGTGGGCGGTGTGCATGCCCTGCCAGGACCCGCTTTCCACCCGCAAAGAGGGTGAATGGTGGGCCCCGATGGACGAGGTCTTTCATCATGACTGACCATCTGGCCGCCCTGCAAGGCTGCTATACCTCGGTCGTGCATGACGTCCTGCGCGCGATGGGGCGGCGCAATTTCACCTTGCCGCAACGGCTGCGCCCTCTGAACCCCGAAGGCGTGCTGACCGGCCCCGCTTTCACCGTCGAAGGACGGATGGACGAGGCGGCCGACGCGCACCAGAACCTGCTGGCCTGGACCGGCCTTTTGTCGAAGGCGCCCGCAGGCCAGATCTGGACCTCGCAGCCGCACAACCACGTCGTGGCACAAATGGGCGAGCTGTCGGCCGAAACCCTGCACCGCAAGGGGGTGCTTGGCTGCGTGACCGATGGCGGGTTGCGCGACACCAACTTTATCCTTCGCCTGGGATTTCCCTGTTGGGGCGTCTTTCACACCCCGCGCGATGTGGTGGGCTGCTGGCTGCCGACCGCGACGGATGTGCCGATCCTGATCGACGACGTGTTGATCCGCCCCGGCGACTGGCTGCATGGCGACCGTGACGGCATGGTCTGCATACCGGCGGGCATCCTGGCCGAGGTTGCCGGGAAATCCGTGGCCGCGATGGCCACCGAAAGTCTGGTGCGCCGCGCCATTCTGGCCGGGATGGACCCGCAGGATGCCTATCTCAAGCATGGGAAATTCTGATGCTGACCGATCCCAGACTGATGCTGTTGTCGCCCGGGGACAGCGTCTACGTCCTGCGCGACCAGATCGAGGCGGGCGAGGCGGTGATGGTCGGCGGCGTGGCTGTCAGTTTTGCCCAGCCGCTGGGTCTCGGCCACAAGATTGCCCGGCTGGCGGTGGCTGCGGGTGACAAGGTGATCAAGTACGGCGCGCCGATCGGGCGCGCCAGCCGAGCCATTGCGCCCGGCGACCATGTGCATCTGCACAATCTTGTTTCAGACTACACCCCGACCTATGCCCTGAATGGAGGTGCGTGATGCGTGGCTGGCTGCGGTCCGACGGGCGCAAGGGCATCCGCAACGTGGTGGCGGTGGCCTACCTTGTGGAATGCGCCCACCATGTCGCCCGCGAAGTGGCGGCAGTCGACCGCGACAATGCGCATGTCATCGGCTTTCCCGGCTGTTTTCCGAACCCTTATGCGCAACGGATGATGGAGCGGCTTTGCACCCATCCGAACGTGGGTGCGGTCCTTCTGGTCAGCCTTGGCTGCGAAAGCTTTGACCGCCGCCAGGTCGAGGCGGTGGTCAAGGCCACGGGTCGCCCGGTCAAGGTGCTGGTGATCCAGAACACCGGTGGCACAAGGTCCACCATCGCGGCAGGGCGGGCGTGGGTGGCCGAACAAGTGGCCACACTGGCCCTTGCGCCCACGGTTCCAATAGCGGTCTCCGAACTCATCGTCGGCACTGTCTGCGGCGGGTCGGATGGCACCTCGGGCATCACCGGGAACCCCGCCGCCGGCATCGCCTTTGACAAGCTGGTGGCCGCCGGGGCCGCCTGCATCTTTGAGGAAACGGGCGAGCTGATCGGGTGCGAGGCGATCATGGAACAGCGAGCCGCCACCCCCGCTTTGGCCGCCGAATTGCGCGCCTCGGTAGAAAAGGCCGCCCGCTACTACGCCACCCTGGGCTATGGCAGCTTTGCCAGCGGCAATGCCGATGGCGGGTTGACGACCATCGAGGAAAAGTCGCTGGGCGCCTACATGAAATCCGGCCAGTCGGTGATATCCGGCCTGATCAAGCCCGGCGACATTCCCCCCAAAGGCGGGCTTTACCTCATGGACGTCGTGCCCGACGGCGAGGTGCGTTTCGGCTTTCCCAACATCTCCGACAATGCCGAGATCGTGGAGATGATGGCCTCGGGCGCGCATTGCACCCTTTTTGTCACCGGGCGCGGGTCCGTGGTCGGCTCTGCCCTGGCCCCGGTCATCAAGATCGCCGCCAACCCGCACATGTATGCCCGCCTGTCCGAAGACATGGATGTGAATGCGGGCCGCGTGCTTGACGGTGGCGCAACCCTGGAAGAAGTAGGGCAAGAGATTTTCGATCTGGTTGTCAGCCTCGCCTCGGGTGCGCGCAGCAAATCCGAAGATCTCGGCCATCAGGAATTCATCCTGACCTACAAGAGTTTCGAACCGATCGGCCCGGCCTGTCTGCCGGTCTGACGACGCGCCATCCATCATGAAAGCAGGACCAACATGGGACGACTGACAGGCAAGACTGCATTGGTTACCGGAGCAGGGCAAGGCATCGGGCGGGCATCTGCCCTGGCCATGGCCCATCACGGAGCGAAGGTCCTCGCCACCGACGTGAACCAGCAGACGCTGGCAGATCTGACGGCAGCCGGCATTGAGCCCCGGCTTCTGGACGTGCGTGACCCGGCATCGATTGCGGCGGCGGTCGCGGCTGCAGGGCCCATCGACGTCCTGTTCAACTGCGCGGGGTTTGTGGCGGCGGGCAACATCCTGGACTGTGACGAGGATCAATGGGCGTTCAGCCTCGATCTGAACATGACGGCGATGTACCGGATGTGCCGGGCCTTCCTGCCGGGCATGCTGGCGGGCGGCGGCGGGTCGATCATCAACATGGCCTCGGTCGCAGGATCGATCATCGCGGCACCGAACCGGTTCGTCTATGGGGTCACCAAGGCCGGCGTGATCGGGATGACCAAGGCCATCGCCGCGGATTTCGTCACGAAGGGCATTCGCTGCAACGCGATCTGCCCCGGAACGGTGGAAAGCCCCTCGCTGGAACAACGCCTGCGCGACACCGGTGATTACGAAGCGGCCCGCGCGGCCTTCATCGCCCGCCAACCCATCGGCCGGATCGGCAAGGCCGAAGAAATCGCGGCCCTCGTGGTCTATCTTGCGAGCGATGAAAGCTCCTACACCACCGGCGTCGCACATGTGATCGACGGCGGCTGGACCAACACCTGAGGAACTGCAAATGAAACTTTTGCGTCATGGTCCGTCCGGGGCCGAAAAGCCCGGCGTTCTGCACAGCGACGGCACGATCCGCGATCTGACCGGCCTGGTGCCGGATATCGCAGGGGCGGTCCTGTCCGACACCGGGCTTGCCATGCTGCGCGGGCTTGATCCCACCCGCCTGCCCATCGTCCCTGCCGATACCCGGCTTGGTCCCTGTGTGGCGGGCACCGGGAAATTCATCTGCATCGGGCTGAACTATTCCGACCATGCTGCGGAAACCGGCGCTGCCGTCCCGCCCGAGCCGATCATCTTCATGAAGGCGACCAGCGCGATCTGCGGGCCGAACGATCCGATCATCATCCCGCGCGGATCCGAAAAGACCGACTGGGAGGTCGAGTTGGCCGTCATCATCGGCACCCGCGCCAAATATGTGACCGAGGCAGACGCGCTGGCCCATGTGGCGGGATTTGCCATCACCAACGACGTCTCCGAACGCGCCTTTCAGACCGAAAGGTCGGGCCAGTGGACCAAGGGCAAATCCTGCGACAATTTCGGCCAGATCGGCCCCTGGCTCGTGACCCGCGACGAGGTGGCCGATCCGCAAGACCTGTCCATGTGGCTGACCGTGAACGGCAAGACCTATCAGGACGGCTCGACCCGAACGATGGTCTACGGCGTCGCGCATCTGGTCAGTTACCTGTCGCAGTTCATGACGCT
>JANPKV010000145.1:0-10134 GCA_031426185.1 Rhodobacterales bacterium
GCCGACGCTGACATCGATGGTATCGTTGCCTTCGCCGCCATAGACCAGGTCGTTGCCGCTCCAGTCGTCGATCAGGTCATTGCCCGCGCCGGCAAAGATCACGTCGTTGCCGCCACCGGCGTTGATCGTGTCATTGCCATCTCCGGCCCGGATGACATCGGCCCCGTCGGTCACCGCGTCGGCGCCGGAATCGGTATAGCCGACCCCCATGTTGTCATTGCCAGCCGTGCCGTCGACCGCTTCGATGAGATTTGCCGTCAGCCGGTCTGCGGACATACCGGCCAACGGAGCCTGCGCTGCGGTAATCGTAAGCGAAAGGATCGGCTTGGCCTGGAAAAGCGCCTGGTTGGCCTCTTGGCCAGGGAGGTCGGGGACCAGGAACAGCTCGCCCGTGGCCGCCTGGGCGATCTTGGCAACAGCCGACGCGGTGGTGCCATCGGAATAGGTGATGGTGGTATTGTATCCACCCCCGCCGTCGAACCGGTAAGTCACGCCGTTGACCGCGAACTGGTCGGGGTTGTTCTGGACATCGTAGGTGTTGCCCGGGCTGCCTACCGGCGACCACGTCCGCACGTTGTCATAAAGCGGGCCGCCCGTCCCGCCGAATGTGGTGCCGACCAGCGCGGCCAGATTCTCGGACGAGGTGTTGCCCTCGGTCGGATCCAGGTCGACGGCGGTGCCAAGGAAGATGACGTTGAAAGTCGTGGGCATCTGGCAACTTCGGTAAGCTGCCTCCCATCGCTGGACCGGTCAGCGAAGATCGCAGCGGAATAGGACGGACCTCTGCGCAGCCTTCGCCGAAGAGCCTTAACATCCCATGAAGTTGCCCCCGGTCCGCCGGATGCGCCAATGCCGCAAGCGATGCGCGCGGCCTTCATTGCGGGCAACCCGCGGCTTTGCTAGAGCAGGCGGCGGATATCCGTGCCGCACCATCCCAAAGCGAAGCGTTGCCATGCGGGCCGTCTGATGTGCTATGCGTCGTCGGACCGTGATGGTGGCTGGCAGACAGGGGGCGGACAGGCCCCAAAGATCAAAGACGACCGGAGAGATGACGGAAGACAACGCACACAGACTGTCCGTGGCCCCCATGATGGATTGGACCGACCGCCACTGCCGCTTTTTTCACCGGCAGATGTCGTGCCGGGCGATGCTGTATACGGAAATGGTCACCGCGCCGGCAGTGATCCATGGTCCGCGTGACCGGCTTTTGGCGAACCACCCCGCCGAACACCCGGTCGCGCTGCAGCTTGGCGGGTCAGACCCGGCCGAACTGGCGCAGGCGGTCCGGCTGGCCGCGCCCTTTGGCTATGACGAGATCAACCTGAATGTCGGCTGCCCCTCGGACCGCGTGCAGTCGGGATGTTTCGGCGCGGTGTTGATGGAGCGCCCGCAGCTGGTCGCTGATTGCCTGTCGGCGATGCTTGAGGCAAGTCCGGTGCCGGTGACCGTCAAATGCCGGATCGGGGTCGATGATCAGGACCCAGAGATCGTGCTGCCCGATTTCATCGAGAAGGTCAGCGGGGCAGGGGTGCGCCATATCATCATCCATGCCCGCAAGGCGTGGCTGCAGGGGCTGTCGCCCAAGGAAAACCGCGAAGTGCCGCCGCTCGACTATGACCTTGTGTTGCAGATGAAGCAGGCCTTTGCGCACCTGACCATCACCATCAACGGTGGCATCACCAGCCTTGAACAGGCACGCGGGTTCCTCGCGCAGGGACTTGACGGGGTGATGCTGGGCCGCGCCGCCTATCACGATCCGGCCTCGGTGCTGATCGGGGCAGACGCGCTTTGGGGCTGCGCCTTCGCGCCGGACCCCATTGCCGTCGTGGATGCGATGCGCCCCTACATCACCGACCATCTGGCCGGGGGCGGGCGCCTGCACCAGATCACCCGCCACATGCTGGGACTGTTTCATGGGCAGTCCGGTGCGCGGGGCTGGCGGCGGGTTTTGTCCGAACAAGCCAACCGCCCCGGCGCGGCCCTCGGCGTCCTTGACGACGCTTTGGCCAGCCTTCAGGCCAACGCCGCCTGACGCGGGATCATCAGCGACAGACCCAGGGCCAGCGCACCGCAGACCGCAATCGCGCCCTGCATCGGCACCACCGTCCCGTCCAGGAACGGCCCCGCCGCCGCGACCAGAACCCCTGCAGCCACCATCTGCATCGTGCCCCCCAGCGACGAGGCGAGCCCTGCGTTGGAGCCATGGTCCTCCAGCGCCTGCACCTGCGCGGTGGGCAGGATCACCCCCAAAAACACGTTGCCGACAAAAAGCGCCACCATCGTGACAGGCAGGCTCGCCAGACCGGCAAGTCCCAGTCCGAACCCGACAAACGTTGCGGCAGAGAACCCGGCCGTCGCCAGATAGATCATCCGCAGCGTGCCCATCTTTCGCGACAACGGGCTTGCAAACTGCGACGCGACAAAAAAGCCCACAGCGTTGATCGCAAAGGCCAGCGAGAACTCTGTCGGGGTCAGTCCGAACTGCTGGGTATAGACGAAGGATGCGCTGGCGATGAACACAAAGAAACTGGCAAAGGCGAACCCGGCCAGGAATGTCATCACCATGAACGGGCGATCCAGCAGCAGCGACTTGATCCCGGCGCGCATGGTGGGGCCGTCAAACCGCTGGCGGTTCGGCTCGGTCAGGGTTTCGGGCAATGCGTAGTGGATCAGGAAAAAGCTGAGCGCGGCCGCAAGCAAGAGCGCCCAGAAGATCAGGCGCCAGGTGCCAAAGGTCAGCAGCGCCGATCCCGACAGCGGCGCAAGCAGGGGTGATACCGCGATCACGATCATGATCGTCGACATCATCCGCGTGGCCGCGTGTCCGGTGGCAAGATCGCGGATCACGGCGCGCAGCACGACCATGTTGGCCGCCCCGCCGATTCCCTGGATCAGGCGCCCGAAGATGAGCCATTCGACCGAAGGGGCCAGAGCGCAAAGGACCGTGCCGCCCATGAACAGGGCCAACCCGGTATACATCGGCGGCTTGCGCCCAGAATGGTCGGCCCAAGGGCCATAGACCATCTGCGCCAGACCAAAGGCGATGAAATAGGCCACGATGGTCCATTGCACCTGCTGCATCGATGCCTCGAAATCCGACGCGATGGCGGGCATGGCGGGCAGATACATGTCGATGGCAAACGGGCCAACGGCGGCAACAAGGCCAAGGATGACGGAATAGGCGGTCAAGGAAAGCGTGCGGGCCATGGCGGGCCTTTCTGGCGATGTTCTGATGAGGATCGCCTGCCTACGCCGTTTTTGTAACACTGAAAAGAGGTTGCTTGGCGAAATTGCGGACCTGCTCTGGCCGCGTGGCGGAACGCCCGCTAGGGTATTTGCGAACCGACCGATCAGGACCCTGATGACCGAGATTGCCAGCCTTTTGCCCATGATCGCCTTTCTGGTCGTCATCGGTGCCGTTGCCGGGGTGATCGGCGGGCTATTGGGCGTCGGCGGGGGCATCGTGCTGGTGCCGGCGTTCTTTTACACCTTTGGCCATCTTGGCTATGACGGGGCGCAGCTGATGCAGGTGTGCACGGCCACGTCGCTTGCAACCATCGCGGTCACTTCGATCCGGTCGGCGGCGGGCCACCACGCCAAAGGAGCGGTCGACTGGACGATCCTGCGTCGCTGGGGACCGCTTTTGGTGGTGGGGTCGGCCCTTGGCGTATGGGTGGCCTCGGGTCTGGCCTCGACCACATTGCAGGCGGTGTTCGCGGTGCTTGCGGGCCTTGCGGGGCTGTACATGGCGTTCGGGCGTGACGATTGGCGACTGGGACAGGCGATGCCCGCACAACCGCTGGCGGGGACATTGGCCGGCCTCGTGGGGTTCATGTCGGCACTCATGGGCATTGGAGGCGGGACGTTCGGTGTGCCCCTGATGACGCTGTTCAACCAGCCGATCCACCGCGCCGTCGGCACGGCATCGGGCTTTGGACTGTTGATCGCGGTTCCGGCAGTCATCGGGTTTCTGGCTTTGCCGGTCGATGACGCGCCGCCCTACACTTACGGTGCGGTCAACCTTCCGGCCTTTCTGGTGGTGATTGCCACCACGCTTGTGACAACCCCCTTGGGCGTGCGGCTGGCCCATGCGATGAACCCAAAACCCCTCAGGCGTGCCTTTGCCGTGTTTCTGGTAATGGTGGCGCTCAACATGTTGCGCAAGGTGGCCGGATGGTAAGAGATGGACTTGGCTGGAAGGTGATCGGGCCGGATCTGGAAATTCTGGCTTGGGCTGTGGCCGCGCTGCCCTTCGCACGGGCGGCGATCGCGGCCTCCAAAGAGGCGTGGCGGTCGGGTGGCACGTGGTTTGTGGGGCTTGACGCGCTTGCGAATACCGAGGCGGGCGAGATCGGTGGCACGCCCTTTCCCTGGGCGGCACTACCGCTCGACGCGGTGCCGCTTCATGCAGCGCAGCTGTCCACGATCCGCGCGGGCTATCCGCTGCGTGAACGTGGCGAAAGCGATGCCGCGTTTCACTTTCGACGAGACCGGGATGCGGCCCATCTGGACGGGCTATTGGCGGTCGGGCCGGCGCGCCGGCGCATGCTGCGCGAGCCGCATGCATGGATCTTGGGCCTGCCACTGACCGATTGCGGGGCAGGGGCATCGCCGCTGGTGGTCTGGGACGGGTCCGCCCCGATCATCCACGCGGCGTTGAAGCGCGCCTATGCGGATCACCCGCCGGAACGCTGGGGCGACATCGATGTGACCGGCCCCTATCAGGCGGCGCGCCGCGAGGTGTTCGAACAATGTCGCCGCATCGAGGTGCATGTCCGCCCCGGCGAGGCGACCCTGTTGCACCCGATGACGATCCACGGTGTCGCCCCCTGGGGCGTCTCGGGCCCGGTTAAGGTCAACGACGACCGCATCATCGCCTATTTCCGCCCGTTCAGCGCGTCGGTCGCGGAATGGATGACACTGGTCTGACGCAGACGTCAGCCTTGTGCCGGAAAGGTCCAGCCTTTGCGCCGGGGCACACGCACCGCCAGCATCGGCTTGAGCAGCGGCGACGCAAACCGGCGCAGATCCAGCGCTTCGTGCACGCCGATGCTGGGCTCGCCTCCGATCCGGGTCTCCACCAGGGACCGCGAATAGAACGGCGCGTCGAGCATCGCCATGACTTGCCGGGGCCGCGTCCCCGCATCGGCACGGGTCTCGCGGCGAAGCGCCCATAAGGTGCGCGCCATCGGCGTCAGGGGCGGCGGCGTCACTTCGCGCACCGTCCCGTCCGGCGTGACCTCGACACCCAGTTCCAGCTTGGTCCCATCCGACCGGACGGCATCGTAAAAACACATTGTCCGGTCCCGCAGCGGAAAGCGCCCCCAGGTCCAGTAGCGGAAATCGGCCTCCAGCGCCGCGGTGCCGAAATTGGCGTCGAAATAGCCGTGGCCCTGCCAGCGATGGCCTTGGGTCAGGTCGACGTCGATGCGCGCCATGGGGGCAAAGGGACGCCAGATATGGCGGCCATCCGGGGTCAGGATCGCTTCGATCGATGTCACCGCGCTGGGCGTCAAGGTGATGCGCCCGCGGACCCGGCTGATGACCGGCGGTGCGGAGACCTCGTCGATGTCGATAACCAGCGACGTGCCGGTCCAGTGCATGCGGCTGGGGCCGACCTCGAGCGTATCGCTGCTTTGGCGCAGCGCCGCGCGTCCCCGGTCCGTCATGGTGAAACGGCCCCCCGGTCCATAGGTCGCCACATTGATGCAAGAGTGGTTTGCAGGATCGCGCCGCCCGCTCCAGGCGTACCATGGCGAGAAGACCGACCCGATGAAGCCTATGACCGAAACGGCGCGCGTCCCGTCGTCGCTGACCCCGTCGACATACCACCAGGCATAGCCGTCTGCGTCGACCCGGACCGAGAAGTCAGGTCCCGCATGATCGCCTCGGCCGCGTGCCGACCGGAGAGGGCTGCCATCGCGATCCCCGCCCCCGGATGCGCCCCGCCCCCCGCCAGATACAGACCCGGCAGCGTCGTCGTCGCCGGCGGACGGTGGAACGCGGCGAACGTCCCCTCCGGGCTGCGTCCGTAGATCGCCCCCTGCGACCCCGGAAAGTCCCGCGCCAGCATCGCCGGGGTCGTCAGTGCGGACGGAGCCGGCTGCGGGCTGAAGGTCAGCCCGAAGCGCGCCAATCGGTCGAAGGTCCTGGTCCTGCATTGCGGTTCCTCGTGGCTGTCGGCGGCGATGCCTGCCGGGGCGTTCATGATGATCTCGAACCGTTCGAGGCCAACTGGGGTTCCCGCCGTCAGACGGTCCTCGGCGCAGACATAAAGCGTCGGTTCTTCGGGCATGCGGCCGTGGCCTATGGGTCCGAACTCGGCCGAGGGGTCTGCGGTGAAAAAGACGTTGTGGTGGATCAGCGGAGGGCCAGATGGGGTGGCAGCAAACGCCCAGACCCAGGCCGACAGGCTGCGCGGGCTGGTGGCAGCGGCCGCCACCGCGCCTTGTGGCCCGTCGCCCATCAGACCCTGCTGCAACGCTGCAGGATCGCCGTTGAACACGCAGATTTCACAGGGCAAAGTTGGCCCGCCCGCCAGTTGCACACCCGTGACATGGCCACCTTGGCGCACGATGCGTGCGGCGCGCGTGTCATAAAGGAGGCGTACCCCCAACCCCTGGGCCAGGTGCGCAAGCGCCGCCGCCAGCTCCGACATGCCGCCCTGGACCGCGGCCACGCCCTGCGCCTCGGCTTGCCAGATCAATGCCAGAAGCGCCGGGGAATGGTTGGGCCGCCCGCCGACATAGGTAGCGTACCGCCCGAACAGCTGGATCAGGCGCGGATCGCGGAAATACTGGCGCAAAAGGCCGTTCAACGTCCGTCCCGGCATCAGCGCCGACCAAAGCCGGGGCCGTGTCGCGACCGCCCGCGCGATGCCACGCAGATCGGGACGCGGCGCAAGCATGACGGGGGCCTCGAACGCGATGAAAAGCTCGGTCGCCAACCGGTCGAACCTGCGAAACGCCGCCGCCTCGCGCGGGCCTGCAAAGTCGCGGATGGCGTCAAGATTGGCCTCCAGCCGGTCATGCAGGTCCAGCGTGCTGCCGTCCGGCCACCAGTGCCGTGCCAAAACCGGCTGAGGGACGAGCGTGAGGTGATCCTGCAGCCGTTCGCCGCAAAGGGCAAAGAGCGCTTCGAAAACAGGCAGCATCGTCAGGACCGTCGGCCCCTTGTCCACGGGTCCCGCAGGCGAGGCGTCGCGGCGCATCTTGCCGCCCGGACCTGCGGCGGTTTCGACCAGCGTGACGTCAAGACCCGCTGCAGCCAGCCGGATGGCCGAGGCAAGCCCCCCCATACCCGCCCCGATCACCACCGCGCGTGTCTTGGAGCCTTGGGCCTTTGTCACTGCATTCATGCGGGTGATGTTACCTGTGTCCAACCGGCTGTCCACCTTGAATTACGTCATTGTGTAAGTTTTTGTTTACACATTGCGATGAGACAGGCAATCTGGGCCCAGTCGAAAAGGGAGAGTGACAATGCCGGTAGAGGCCCGATTCGAAGCCGCGCTGCATACTGCCATCGTGACCGAGCAGGGCAGGGCAGGCGACGCGCCCTCGCGATTGGCGCAGGCTTTGGACTATGCGGTGTCGCCGGGTGGCGCACGCATTCGCCCCACCATCCTTTTGTCCGTCGCGATGGCCTGCGGCGATGACCGTCCCGAACTTTCCGACGCCGCTGCCGTCGCGCTGGAGGTGATCCATTCCGCAAGCCTCGTGCATGACGACCTGCCCGCATTCGACAACGCGCCGATCCGGCGTGGGAAAGCCGCGCTCCACCGCGCCTTTGGCGAGCCGATCGCAGTGCTTGCGGGTGACAGTCTGATCGTGATGGCTTTCGAGGTTCTGGCGCGTGCCGGCACCCATGCACCGCTGCGCGCGCTGTCGTTGATCCAGCATCTGGGCAGCCGCACCGGCATGCCGATGGGAATATGCGCAGGCCAGGCATGGGAGTCCGAGGCCAGCGTCAATCTGCGCGCCTATCACCGGGCGAAAACCGGCGCTCTATTCATGGCGGCAACCCAGATGGGAGCCATCGCAGCCGGGCAGGAGCCGGAGCCGTGGGAAGAACTGGGCGCACGCATCGGCGAGGCGTTTCAGGTCGCCGACGATCTGCGCGACGCGCTGGAGACAGCCGAGCAGATGGGCAAACCGGCGGGGCAAGACCAGCGCCATGGCCGCCCGTCGGCGGTTACCGACCTTGGCATTCCGGGGGCTGTCGCGCATCTGAAGGACATCCTGTCAGGGGCCATCTCGTCAATCCCGTCCTGCCCGGGTGAGGCGCGTCTGGCTGAAATGGTGCGCCGCTACGCCGAAAAGATGACGCCGGTAAACTTGACCGCCATCAGGGGTTAAGACGATGACGGACGTGCCGCTGGGTGCGGAACCCCAGGCCCGCAGGTCCGGTTTGGGCTGGCTGACACGGCTGGCACTGTCGCCACGATTCCACGCGATATCGCAGCGAATTCCGGGACTTCGCCAAATTTCCAGACATGAGGGACAGGCCCTGTTCGACACGCTGTCGGGCTTTGTCCAGTCGCAGGTCCTGATGATCCTGGTGGAACTGGATGTTCTGGCCTTGCTGCGCAAGGGTCCCATGCGTACCCCGGCACTTGCCCATGCGGTGGGGCTTGGTCCTGACCGGACGGTCCTCCTGATGCAGGCCGCAGCTGCGTTGAAACTGGTGCGTCGGGGGCGGGCCGATGACTGGCATCTTGCCCCGCGCGGCGCTGCGTTCCTGACGGTGCCCGGCCTTGCCGCGATGGTGCGCCATCACCGCGTCCTCTACCGGGATCTGGCTGATCCGACTGCGTTTTTGCGGGGCGAGACGACACCTGAGCTTGCCGGATTCTGGCCCTATGTGTTTGGCGCAGGCGCCGCCGCTGATCCGCAAACCGCCGCAACCTATTCGCAGCTGATGGCCGACAGCCAGGGACTGGTCGCCGCCGACACGCTGGCGGTGGTCGATCTTGCGGGCGTGCGGAACCTGATGGATGTCGGCGGCGGGACGGGTGCCTTTCTTGCGGCGGTAGGGCAGGCCGTCCCGGGGCCGGCGCTGACCCTGTTCGATCTGCCGGCCGTCGTGCCGGGGGCAACGGCGCGCTTTGCCGAAGCAGGATTGACCGCGCGCGCCAAGATCATCGCAGGCTCGTTTCGCGACGATCCGCTGCCGCAGGGGGCCGATGCGATCAGCCTGATCCGTGTGCTTTATGACCATGCCGATTCGACCGTTGCCGCACTTTTGGCCGCCGTTCATGCGGCCTTGCCGGTCGGCGGTCGGCTTGTCATTTCCGAACCCATGTCAGGGGGCCAAACCCCCCACCGCGCCACCGACGTCTATTTCGCGTTCTACACCCTGGCGATGGGCACCGGACGCACCAGATCGGCGACCGAGATCGCAAACTTCGTGAAGAACGCGGGATTTGCCGATATTCGCCGTCATTCCAGCCAGCGGTCCTACGTCACGCAAGTGGTGACGGCGACAAAGGTCTGAACCTTTCCCGAATTTGTGTCCATTAAAGTTGACAGCAGAAACTGTAAGGTTAGACTTACACCTAAGCGCGACTCCGCTGGACGGGGTGCAGACCGGAAACGACAACCGGGCCACAAAGGCCGGGCCTCAAAGGGAAGTATCGTGAGAACAACCGCCGTCATCCTTCAAGGGCCGAAAGTGCTGGGGCTGGACAGCCTTGGCCTGACGCCGCCCGGGCCGGAGGATCTGGTGGTCGACATCGCCTGGTCGGGAATATCGACGGGGACGGAAAAACTGTTCTGGTCCGGCACGATGCCGCCCTTTCCGGGCATGGGTTATCCCCTGGTGCCGGGCTACGAGGCTTCTGGCGAAGTGGTCGAGGCCGGGGCCGATACGGGCTTCCGCGTCGGAGAGCATGTGTTCGTGCCGGGGGCGAACTGCTTTGACGGCAATGTGCGCGGGCTGTTTGGCGGGGCGTCGCGGCGCCTTGTCACCAAGGCATCGCGGGTGGCGCGGCTGGATCGCGGCATGGGGGCCGAGGGCGCCTTGCTGGCTTTGGCCGCGACCGCCCGGCATGCCTTGGCCGGGTTCAACACGGCGCTGCCGGACCTGATCGTCGGACATGGCACGCTTGGCCGGCTTTTGGCGCGACTGACGGTTGCG
>JANPKV010000146.1:0-6540 GCA_031426185.1 Rhodobacterales bacterium
ATGCTCGATGGAGCTTGGCGGCAACGCGCCGTTCATCGTGTTCGACGACGCCGATCTGGATGCCGCCGTCGAGGGCGCGATGATCTCCAAGTTCCGCAACAACGGGCAGACCTGCGTCTGCGCCAACCGCATCTATGTGCAAGCCGGGGTCTATGACGCCTTTGCCGACAAACTGGCGGTGGCGGTGGCCAAGCTGAACGTGGGCGACGGGTTGAAGGCGGGGACCACCACGGGGCCGCTGATCAATCAGGACGCGGTCGACAAGGTCGAGGAGCATATCGCCGATGTGATCGCGGGCGGCGGAAAGATCGTCACCGGCGGCAAGCGGCACGATCTCGGGGGCACGTTCTTTCAGCCGACCGTGGTCACGGGCGTCACGCCCGGCATGAAGGTCGCGCAGGAAGAAACGTTCGGCCCGCTCGCGCCACTGTTCAAATTCGACACCGAAGAGGAAGCAATCGCGCGCGCCAATGACACGATCTTTGGTCTGGCGAGCTACTTCTACGCCCGCGACATCGGCCGCATCACCCGGGTCCAGGAGGCGCTGGAATACGGGATGGTCGGGGTGAATACGGGTCTCATATCCAACGAGATGGCGCCGTTCGGGGGCGTCAAGCAATCGGGCCTTGGCCGCGAAGGGTCGCGCCACGGGATCGACGACTATATGGAGCTGAAATACATCTGTCTTTCGATCTGATCCGGTTGACGACCAGAATGGATCTTGGGGGGCGGCGAGGTCGCCCCCTTTCCTGTCGCCGAAGGGATACGTGATGGCCGAAGACTACATCCCCCCCGCAGTCTGGACCTGGGCCAAGGAAAGCGGCGGTCGCTTTGCAAACATCAACCGCCCCATCGCCGGAGCCACGCATGACAGCGTGCTGCCGGTGGGCAAGCACCCGATCCAGCTTTATTCGCTGGGAACACCCAATGGCATCAAGGTCACCGTGATGCTGGAAGAGCTTTTGGCCCTGGGTCATCATGGTGCCGAATACGACGCCTGGCTGATCGACATCGGCAAAGGCGACCAGTTCGGCTCGGGGTTTGTCGAGGTGAACCCCAATTCCAAGATCCCGGCGATGGTGGACCGGTCGGTCACGCCTGCCCAGCGCGTCTTCGAGTCCGGCGCCATCCTTTTGTACCTTGCCGACAAGTTTGGCGCGCTGATCCCCAAGGACCCTGCCGGACGCACGGAATGCCTGTCCTGGCTTTTCTGGCAGATGGGGTCCGCCCCCTATCTTGGTGGCGGGTTCGGGCATTTCTACGCCTATGCGCCGACAAAGATGGAATACCCGATCAACCGGTTTGCCATGGAAACCAAACGTCAGCTGGACGTGCTTGACCGGCATCTTGCCGACAAGGACTGGATGGCAGGCGGGGCATATTCCATCGCCGACATCGCGATCTGGGCCTGGTATGGCAATCTGGTGCTTGGCCGCCAGTACGGGGCGGCGGAGTTTCTTGATGTGACAAGCTATACCCGTCTTCTGGCCTGGGCGCAGAAGATCGACGCCCGCCCGACGGTGCGCCGGGGCCGCATCGTCAACAAGACATCGGGCGAGCCGCACGAGCAGTTGCGCGAGCGCCACTCGGCTGCGGATTTCGACAGGACCTGAAGTCTCACCGCAGGCCCCGAACGTCGCGAAGGGTCGGGATCGGGCTTGTCCTCGTCGTGACTGGCAATGACGACGGGCGCGCGTGCGGTCACTCTGTGCCCAAGTCCCCTTGCGCAAAGGAAACCGCGCCACATGCAATCCATCACCCGCCTGCCCTCCACCGACGGTATCGCCCCCGCCACCGCCGATCTGGACGGCTGGGTCGTGACCGAAGGCACGCCGTCGATGAAGACCTGGGTCCTGCACACTGCCAAGGATGGCAGCATGGTGTCTGGCATCTGGGAATGCACCGTGGGCAGCTATCACGCGACCTATACCGCCTATGAATATGTTGTCCTGATCGCGGGGCGGATCGTCATTACCCCGGATGGCGGCACGCCCGTCACAGTCGGGGCGGGCGATGCGTTCGTGGTCGAAAAGGACTTCAAGGGGACCTGGAAGATCGAAGAGAACGTCCGCAAGCATTTCGATTTTGTGGTGGCCTGACGGCATTTGCGATACCGATGGCCGGACATGGGAAAGCTTGCCCGGGCGAGGAATGACCCCGGGCATGCCGCCGACCCGTTTCGCCCTGCCCGGCCCCTTTGGCTGAGGCTTGTCTGCGCAGCCTTCTTTGCGCGATTGAGGCGGCACCGGGCTTGGCCTAGGATGCAGCCTACCCTTACACCGGAGCCTGCCCATGACCACCTCAGCCCGCATTGCCGTCGTGACCGGGGCCGCAGGGGGGATGGGTCGGGCGATCACCGACCGCCTGATCGCTGACGGGCTGCATGTCGTCGGCGTCGATATCGACGGACCTGCGTTGCTGGCGATGGCTGCCGATCTGGACGCCTTTACCCCCGAGGCGGTTGACCTGACCGATGCCGAGGCGATCACTGATCTTTTTGACCGGATCACCGCGCGCCTTGGCGGCGTTGACGCCTTGGTCAACAATGCCGGCACCTGCTTCATGTCGGATTTCCCCGACATTCCCGCGTCCGAGCTTGACCGCCAGATGGCGATCAATTTCTCTTCGGCCTTTCATTGCTGCCAACAGGCGGTCAAGGCGATGACCGACCGTCCCGGCGTGCGCAAGATCGTCAACATCTCGTCGAACGGCGCCTACAACTTCGACGTGTTCGACCCGCCGCACTATCGTGCCTCAAAGGCCGCCATGGATACGCTGACCAAGGACCTTGCCCGCCGCTATGCGCGCGACAAGATCGCGGTCAACTCGATCGCCCCCGCAATGACCGAAACGCCGCTGTTCAACGTCTTGACCGAGGACGTGCTGGCCCGCGCGATCAGCGCCATGCCGCATGGCCGGGCGATGAAGGCTGATGAGATTGCGGCATGGGTCGGGTTCCTGATCTCGCCTGCGGGGGATGTCTCATCGGGCAATATCATCATCCTCAATCAGGGGCGTGACGTGCGGTGAAGGTCACGATTCACAAGCTTTTCGAATACCTCTTGGAAACCACCGCCGCCGAGCCGCCGGAATGCTTTATCGGGTTTTCGCTGTCGCGCTCGCCCGTGCTGGGGGATTTCCTGAGGGATTTGAACCCTGCCCTTTCGCTTGACTGGAACGGCGCCAGCTTTCAGGGACTGCCGGCCTTGCGTCGGCGCGTCATCGAACAGGCGGGTCTTGCCGACAGTTGCAGCCCCGATGACGTGCTGATCACGGCGGGTGCGGCCGAAGCGAACTATCTGGTGTTTCGCCAGCTTTTGTCGGCAGGCGACGAGGTCGTGACCGAGACCCCGGGATGGCCGCAGGCGGAGGTCATGGCACGCGCCATCGGTGCCGATCTGCGCAGGGTCACCCGGCATGAGGAAAACGGCTGGTACCTTGATCCGGATGCACTGGCGCAGGTGGTGACGCCAAAGACCAAGCTGATCTTTCTGACCAACCCAAACAACCCGACGGGCAGACTGATCCCCGCCGCAGACCTTGATCGGATCGTCGCTATCGCAGACAGGGTCGGCGCGTACCTTTTGGTGGATGAGGTGTATGCTGGCCTTGAATGGGCCGGCCCCCGGCCGCCATCGGTCGCGGGTCTTTACCCGCGCGGCATCACCACCGGGTCGGTGTCCAAGGCGCTGGGTCTGCAAGGCTTGCGCACGGGATGGCTGATCACGCAGGACGCGGCCCTGTTGCGCGACGCGATGATCCTGCGCGAGAACAGCTCCGAGATCATGAATACGCTTGGGGAACACATCGCGGAGGTGGCACTCCGCCCCGATCGTTTGCGCGCGGCACTGGTGACCGCGCGGGACGAGGCGCTGGCCAGCCTGGCAATGCTGGACGGCTTTGTCGCGTCCCAGCCAAGGTTGAGCTGGACGCGTCCCGAAGCCGGCCTGATCGGCCTTGCGCGGCTGGCGGGGATGGACGCGGAACCCTTTGCGCGCCGGTTGCTGGCGGCACCCTACCGGACCTTTGTCCTGCCGGGGACCGCCTACGGGCTGCCGCATCATCTGCGACTCGGTGTGGGGGGTGGTCCTGCTGCGCGACTGGAGGACGGTCTGCAGCGGCTCGCGGCCGGTCTTGGGTCGCCGACCTTATAAACCATAGGGCCAAAACGCTGGTCACGCATGGCAGTCGGGCAAATTTCGGATTCCACGAAAGACCTGCAAGTCATTCAATTTGCACGCGTTATTCGATAACATCGCGGCGATTTTGCATAACGGGGGGATCCAGCCCCATGTAGTGGTCATGCCCCACTGACGGGGTGACAGATCAACCCCGAAAGGATGCACCATGCTGCCCGCAACCGCTCTGACCACCCTGAAACGATCCGCCATCGCCGCGGTCGCCGCCCTGTCCATTACCGCGATCCCGGCCAGCCCCGCCCATGCCTGGGGCGAAAAAGAACAGAATTTCGTGGCAGGCGTCGCCACGGCCGTCATTGTCGGCCAGATCATCAAGAACAACCAGCGCAACCGTGCCCCGGCGCCGATGTACTATACCGAGCCGAGACAGCCGGTCTATCAGCAGCCCGCCTATCAGGCGCCGACCTATCAAAGGCCGACCTATCACCAGCCCACGGCCTCGATCTACAGCACCGCCGCCGCGCGGGCCTTTCAAAGCTATTCGGCAGGTGAACGTCGCCTGATCCAGAAACGTCTGGCGGCCTATGGCTACTATACCGGCGGGATCGACGGTGCCTTTGGACCCGGAACCTACCGCGCCGTGGTGGCCTTTGCCCGCAACGAAGGGGCCGTCCGCAACCTGGAAACCGCCGGCGGTGCCTACGCGATCTATGACGGGCTGATCTACTAAGGCCCGGCCGTTCTCCCATCCCGATCCCGTGCATCGAGGTGCGCCTGACCTCCCCGGACAGGCGGCCTTCATCGGATCGGGTCGCCCCGCCGCGTGACCGACTTCCCCAGCGGTCCCTTGCGGCGGGGCCACTTCATTTGTGCCCCTCACCCCCGGTCGTCCTGCCGAGACCTTGGCAACCCGCCATGGCACCGGCGGAAATCCTGGTTGCCTCGGTCAGCGATGTGCCTAAGGTCGCATCGGCGCTGCTGAGGGATGACGCGATGACCGACCTGACCCACCGCGGCATCACGGCGCCCCAGATCGGCGGTGCCGCGCGGCCCGGTCTTTGCACCGATTGCGGCATCTCGCGCATCGGCGACGGCAAGGCTTGCGGGCGGGCGTGCCAGTTCATCCAGCCCGATTACCCCGCACATGAGGCGCGGGTTCATCGCCGCCTGCCGCAGGACGCCACGGATGAGCGGTTCTTTGGCGTGACGCAAGCGATGCTGCGGGCGCGGCTGTCGCCCCCCGCCCCGGACGCGCAATGGACCGGGATTACCACGGCGCTGGCCGCCCACGCGCTGGAGACGGGGCTGGTGACTGCGGTTCTGGCGGTTGGACCGGACCCCGACGATCGCTGGAAACCCCGGCCGGTGCTGATCACCGAGGCCGCCGCGATGGCAGGGGCACGGGGGATGCGCATGGGCTATGCGCCAACCCTCGCCCTGTTGGAGCCTGCACGGGCGGCGGGCCATACCCGCATCGCGCTCATCGGCATTCCCTGCCAGGTCTATGCCTTGCGCGCGCTTGAGGCGGAACTGGGGTTTGAGCGGATCTACGTCATCGGCACGCCCTGTTCGGACAACACCACGACCGAACACTTTCACCGGTTCCTCGCGCTGGTCGATCCGACCCCGGACCGCGTCAGCTATCTGGAGTTCCGCGCCGACTACCGGGTAGAGATCCGCTATGACGATGGCCGCCCGCACCGGCTGATCCCGTTCCTGAAACTGCCCTTGTCGACCCTTCCGGCGGATTTCTTTCCGATGACCTGCAAGACCTGCGTCGATTATACCAACCGGCTGTCGGACATCACGGTGGGCTATATGGGCGGCGACGGGGATCAGTGGGTGATCGTGCGCAACGACCGGGGGGCGGAACTGTTGGCAGGCATTGCGGATCGCCTGACGACGCGGCCCCTGACCGACAAGGGCAAACGCACCGGTGCGGTCAAGGGCTTCATGGTCAATACCGAACTGGCGGCGGGTGGATTGCCCCTTCGCCGCATGCCCGACTGGCTGCGCCCGATCATGGCCTGGCTGCAGCCGCGCATCGGTCCGAAGGGGCTGGAATTTGCCCGCGCACGGCTGGAGATGAAGGCGGTCGAGACCATCTTGCACCTGCGCCGCGCGCATCCTGCGCGATTGAAGAACATGGTGCCGGACCATGTCTGGAAGATTGCCGCAAAGTACGGCCTGACCCCCGCCTCAGATGAAATCCGCAAAGACGAGTAACTTTCTTCCCGCGCCTGCCAAGGATTGCCCGCTACCGTGCGTCTGACTTAACGTGATGCGGATGGATGTGCCCGACGAGGATTTGGCCCATGCGGCCTGCAATGGCGACCGGGCGGCGTTTTCGGCGCTGGTCCATCGCCATTACGACCGGGTGTTCGGCTTTGCCTGGCGGCTG
>JANPKV010000147.1:0-1649 GCA_031426185.1 Rhodobacterales bacterium
ACTCGTTCAAGGCGACCTGGAAGGCGCGATCCGCAGGTTGAAGGCCGAGCGCGACGGGGAGATCGAGGTTGCAGGCCCGGCGTTGGCGCACAGCCTCACCGAGCTGGGCCTGATCGACGAGTACCGCATCTACCTGCACCCCGTCGTGCTGGGTCACGGCAAGCCCTACTTCGCCGGGCCTCGGCCGCCGTTGCGCCTCGTGGCCAGCGATCGGATCGGCGAGGACGTGATCCGGTTGACCTACGTGCCTGCTCCGCCCGATCGCACTGCGTCGTCAGCTTGACGGCATGGACTTGATCGCCCTGCACACCCCGGCAAGGTAAGTCTCCGACTCAAGGCCCCACCACGTTGAACACGTGGTCGGCACTCGCAAAGTACCCCCGCACCGCCGGGCTGCCCATGTTCGAGGTGATGGTCGTCGAGACACTTTGCACACCGATCGTCGCGAACTTGACGGCGAAGGCACCGCTGCCGACGATGCGGCCGAAGTTGACGATGAAGGTCTTTGGCGAGAACGTCGCGGTGGGATCGGTGGCGTTCAAGGTCACCGTGTACGACCCTTGCTCGAACCCGCAGGCCACACGGATGCTGCCGGCCACGCGAACACCCCGTCTCACGGCTTTCGGAGCGGCGCCGGTTGGGCCCGGCGCCGCAGGACAGGCGGCCACGCCGGGTTCGACGTAAACAAAGCTCTGGCAGGCGCCGTGCCCTGCAGCCACCGCAAAGGCGAGGCCCAGCAGGGTTTTGTGCAAGGCACTCATCGCCGCGCCGCGGGCCTCACGATGCCCATCGCACGCGGTGCGGAACCGATCACTTCACGGACAGGATGTAAGTCGCCAGCACTTTCGCCTCGGCGGCCGACACTTGCGGCTGCGGTGGCATCACGTCTGCGCCCCAGACGCCGGTGCCTCCTCGCCGGATCTTCTTGGCGAGCAGCGCGGCCGCGTTCTTCTGCTCAGCGTACTTGGCTGCGACCTCCTTGAAGTTGGGGCCGTACTTTCTCTTGTCCACCTGATGACAGGCAAGGCAGTTCTTTTTAACGACGAGGTCGTAATCCGCACGCGCCGGCCCTGCAGCGCCCAACAAGCCAGCCACGCCGATCGCGGCCATCCAACGAAGCAAGATTCGCAAACGGGTTCTCCTTCTTCATGCACAAGGTCCAAACGCGCTGCCTGGCAGGACCACGGCAGCGCGTTTGCGCGTTGCTCTACTCCGGCTTCACACGGACGATCTTGCCCTGGTCTTCGAGCGCGACATACAGATCGCCGTCCGAGCCCAGTTCACAAGCGCGGAAGCGTCCGGCGACCGTCGGCCACGGGAAATCGGTCTTCGTTGCGGACATCCCATCGGCACTGATCTTCAGCAGATCGAGGCGGTTGCCGACACCCGTGCCGTGAATACCGATGCCGGCAAAGCCGACCACCATCTGGCCGTTCCAGTCCTTCCACTTCGCACCGGACAGGAAGGCGTTGCAGAACATGCCTTGTGACTGGCCCTTGTTGTTCCACGCAGGCTTCATCGCCTTGGGGTAGGTCTTGAGGTCGGTCATGGACATGTAGGCCGAGCGCTTCTTGGGATCCATGGCGCCCATTTGGTTGGGCGAATAGCCGCAGTAATCGTCGGGGCAGTCTTTGCGGCCCGCCATGTTG
>JANPKV010000148.1:0-5121 GCA_031426185.1 Rhodobacterales bacterium
CGGGCTTGTGTCAGAGACCGGCGAGGTTCACGCCGATGCAGACCATCGCGTTCAGCGTGGCAAGGATGTTCGTGCCGTTGCCGACATAGCGCAGCGGGTGGGCGGCGTTGTCCACGGCACCCAGACCGAACGGATGCGCGATCCGCCCGATCAGCAGAAGTGCCCCCGAGACGTGCAGATAAATCGCGGGCGCGCCCATTCCTTCGGCGAGGATCATCAGGATCAGGACAAATGTGGTCCATTCGACAAAATTGCCGTGCTGGCGGATGCGGCGCAGCAGCTCCACATTGCCGCCGTCGCCAAACGAGGTTTTCGTGGCAGCCCGCATGCCGCTGATGCGGAACCACAGGATCAGAAAGATGAAGGCCAGAGGCAGGACGTAAATCGGTGTAACTTCAAATGTCATATTCCACTCTTTCCATGTGTGTTTCGTGTTCGTGACCCAAGGACGCGGGACATTTGCCGATTTCGACATCGGGGCGAAAAGAATCTGCAGAAAGGGTGAAAATACTTTCGAGGGGTGTGGCGCGGCCGGCGCAACGCGCCTCGCTCATGGTTTTGCCCGGCCCCTGCCCCACTTGAAGTTTCGCCCCCCAGCGGCTAGGCGGAACCATGACCCAGCATGACCGCCTTTTGATCATCGACTTCGGCAGCCAGGTGACGCAACTGATCGCGCGCCGCCTGCGAGAGCTGAACGTCTATTGCGAAATCCACCCCTATAACCGCGTCGACGAGGCATTCCTGGCGGCTTTCGCCCCCAAGGCGGTGATCTTTTCCGGGGGGCCAGCAAGCGTGTTCGCCGATGGCGCGCCGATGCCGCCAAAGGGCGTCTTTGATCTGGGCGTGCCGATCCTTGGCATCTGCTATGGCCAGCAGGTCATGATGCATGTCCTGGGCGGCCGGGTGGAGCGTGGACATGGCACGGCAGAGTTCGGCCGCGCCTTTGTCTCTCCGACCGAGATGACCCACCCGATCCTCGCAGGCTGGTTCCCGGCCGAGGATGGCCCCCTGGCGCGCGAACAGGTCTGGATGAGCCACGGCGATCACGTCAGCGAGATCGCCCCCGGCTTTCAGGTCTATGGCACCAGCCCGAACGCGCCCTTTGCGATCACCGCGGACCCGGCACGGCATTTTTACGCGGTGCAGTTCCATCCCGAGGTGCATCACACCCCCAAAGGCGCGCAGCTTTATGCCAATTTCGTGCGGCTGGCCGGCTTTCACGGCGACTGGACGATGGGGGCCTACCGCGAGGAAGCCATCGCCAAGATCCGCGCGCAGGTTGGCACTGCCAAGGTGATCTGCGGGCTGTCGGGCGGCGTGGATTCATCGGTCGCGGCGGTCCTCATCCACGAAGCGATCGGTGATCAGCTGACTTGCGTCTTTGTCGACCATGGATTGTTGCGGCTCGGCGAGGCGGAGCAGGTCGTCACCATGTTCCGCGACGAATACAATATCCCGCTGATCCATGCCGACGAATCCGCGCTGTTTCTCGGCGCGCTCGAAGGCGTTTCGGATCCGGAGGTCAAACGCAAGACCATCGGGCGATTGTTCATCGACGTCTTTCAGAAACATGCCCATGCGGTCGGCGGGGCGACGTTTCTGGCACAAGGGACATTGTACCCCGACGTGATCGAAAGCGTATCCTTCAGCGGCGGGCCGTCCGTCACCATCAAATCGCACCACAATGTCGGCGGGTTGCCTGAAAAGATGGGGCTGAAACTGGTCGAGCCGCTGCGCGAGTTGTTCAAGGACGAGGTCCGCGCCCTGGGCCGTGAGCTTGGCCTGCCGGACTCCTTCATCGGACGCCATCCCTTCCCCGGCCCCGGATTGGCAATCCGCTGCCCCGGCGAGATCACCACCGAAAAACTCGACATCCTGCGCCGCGCCGATGCGGTCTATATCGACCAGATCCGCCGTCACGGCCTTTACGACGAAATCTGGCAAGCTTTTGCAGCCATCCTGCCGATGAAGACCGTGGGCGTGATGGGCGACGGGCGGACCTATGATTATGCGCTGGCCTTGCGGGCTGTGACTTCGGTGGACGGGATGACGGCGGACTACTATCCCTTTACGCATGAGTTTCTTGGCGAGACCGCCACGCGGATCATCAACGAGGTCAAGGGCGTGAACCGGGTCTTTTACGACTGCACCTCCAAACCGCCGGGGACGATCGAGCTGGAATAGCGCGGCCTCGGCCTGACGATCACAGTTTTGCCAGAGTCGTGCGGTAGCCAGCCGCCACGTCAGGCCAGAGGGTGACGGCTTTGGGAATACTTGGTCCACTTGCACCACTTTTGACAATTGCGGCGTTCCTCAGCCTGCCACTTTATCCAATTGCCCAGATCTTCGTCCTTTTTCGGCGGCGAGGCTGGTCATTGTGGCTGTCGCTGGTTCCGGTGCTGCCGATGCTCGGCCTTCTGGCGCAGACGATCGTGGCGTTTCGCGAAGGCGCCAATCTCGCACCCCTTCTGATCATCATCGCCTCGCCTTTGGCTCTGGTTTGGCTTTGGCTTGTAGGCTTGGTTCGCCGCTGACGCGTCGCGCTGCATTTGCGGGATTGACGCGACGCCACAGCCCCGCCTGTAATGGCAGCGAGGAAGGATTGCCAACATGAAAGCCATCAGACTTTTCGGCACGGGCGACCTGAGACTGAGCGAGATGCCAATTCCCGAACCCGGCCCCGGCGAGGTGCAGATCCGGGTCGAGGCGGCGGGGATCTGCGGCACCGACCGGCATCTTTTCCACGGCGAGTTTCCCTGCACGCCGCCGGTCACGCTGGGGCATGAGTTTTCGGGGATCGTCACGGCCGTTGGTGCCGGCGTCGCGGTCCCCCTGGGTACCCGCGTCACCTGCGATCCGAACACCCCTTGCATGTCCTGCGATCCCTGCCTGCGCGGACGGGTCAACCTGTGTGAGAACCACTCTGCCACCGGCATCACCCGCGACGGGGGTTTTGCCGCCTATGCGGTCTTTCCGGCGCATAAGGCCATTGCGCTGCCAGCCGACCTCCACCCGCATCACGGTGCCTTTTCCGAACCGCTTGCCTGCACAGTTCATGGTGTGGACATGGCGGCCCCCCTGCCGGGAGAACGGGTCATCATTCTGGGCGGTGGCGTGATCGGTCTTTTGGCGCTGCAACTGGCGCGGAATGCGGGGGCCGAGGTGATGGTCATCACCCGCCACCCCGACAAGCGCAACCTTGCAACGGCTTTGGGTGCCAAGGCCACCGCAGCCACCCCGGACGAGGCGCTGCGGATCTGGCCAAAGGGGGCCGACGTGGTGCTGGAATGCGCGGGAGTGGTGGACACGGTGGAGGCCGCCCCCGCCCTGACCCGAGCGGGCGGGCGGATCGTGATCCTGGGGGTCCTGGCCAAAGGGCAAATGGTGCGGATCGAACCCTTTGACCTGCTGTTTCGTGAAATCCAGCTGTTGCACAGCTTTATCAACCCTTTCACGCAGTCACGCGCCGCCGCCATGATCGTCAGCGGTGCGGTGCAGGTCGACCCCCTGATTTCGCGCACCGTGCGGCTCGCGGATGCCGTCGCGGCCATAACCGCCCCCGCCAGACCAGGCGAAGTGCGCGTGCTGGTGGTGGCGGAATAGCCGTCTGACGAAACGCCGCCCGCCGACCTCGTGTGCCACGGGCATGCACACCGACACCCAACTGCCACCCCGGACACAAGTTCAGGGTCATGTAACGCCGCGTCACGAATTGACGCGTTTGGGTGACGCTCCTACCGCTGGAGGTGAGGTAGGGAGAGATCAAGATGAAACCACAGATGATGATTGCGGGGCTGACGGTCTGCGCGTCAGGTGCAGCCTTTGCTGGCGGCGTGGAGCGTTCTGCCCAGTCGGTTGCGATCCTGTTCGAAGAGGGCCGCCACGTCGAACTCAGCTTTGGCCATTTCGCCCCTAGCGTCAGCGGCACGCGCGCCGGCACGGCTTCGGGCGATATGGCGTCCAGCTACACGACGGTCAGCCTTGGCTACAAGATGGACATCGGGGACCGGATGAACCTGGCGCTGATCCTCGATCAGCCGATCGGCGCGAATGTCGCCTATCCGACAGGCACCGGCTATCTGCTGCAGGGCACCACGGCAGAACTCACATCCAGCGCGATCACCGCCTTGCTGCGCTACAAGTTCGACAACAACGTCTCGGTCTATGGCGGTCTGCGCCACGAGACCGTCAAGGGTGTCGTGTCCCTGCCGTTCATCGGCTATACGCTGACCACCAACAACGACACCGAGCTTGGCTATGTCGTCGGTGTGGCTTGGGAAAAGCCGGAAATCGCCGCGCGGGTGGCATTGACCTACAATTCGGCGATCACGCATAGCCTCGACTCGGTCGAAGGCGGCGACGCCACGGAGGGGTTCGACACCGAGGTGCCCCAATCGGTCAACCTGGAATTTCAGACCGGCGTCGCCAAGGACACGCTTCTGTTCGGCTCGGTGCGCTGGCAGGAATGGAGCGCCTTCGACATTGACCCGCCGAACTATCCGTTCGCTTCTCCGCTGGTCAGCTATGCCAGCGACCGGGTCACCTATACCGTCGGCATAGGACGGCGCTTCAACGACCAGTGGTCTGCAGCCGTCACCGCAAGCTACGAAGACCCGGATGGCCAAGTCACCGGCAACCTCGGCCCGACCGATGGTTTTGCCAGCGTCGGCCTTGCCGCGACCTACACAATGGACAAGCTCAAGATCACCGGCGGCCTTCGCTATGTCGACATCGGGGATGCGATCACCACGGTCGGTGGCGACTTTCAAGACAACAGCGGCGTGGGCGTGGGCCTGCGCATCGCCTATTCGTTCTGATTGCACGGGGAACGCAGTTGATCCCCCGCTCCCCCCCGGGGCGGGGTTTTTCGTTGTGCAGCCCGCGCTGCGCCGCTAACAGAAGGCCGATGGGAGCCGCGACATGATTTACGCATCGGGCAAGGATTACCAGACCAGCGCACGCCGCCGCGTGCTGCTTTTCGGCATGTCAGGACTTGGAAAGACGCATCTTTCCAACATGTTGCGAGACGAAGCGGGATGGTTTCACTATTCCGTCGATTACCGCATCGGCACACGCTACATGGGCGAATTCATCGCCGACAATTTCAAGCGCGAGGCGATG
>JANPKV010000149.1:0-2353 GCA_031426185.1 Rhodobacterales bacterium
TGCGGGCGGAACCAGGCCGATTGCAGGATGCGCGGCTCGATCGAGAAGCCCGCACCATAGGGCGACAAATAGCGGTCGCGAAACGTCTCGGGCGTGAAGACCAGACTTTCGGTGATATGTTCCGACAACCCCGGCATCATCCGGTCCTCCAGCATTTTCAGCATCTTGAGGCGGTAAGGTTCCGCCTCTGTCGCCCAATCGACGCCGCCATGACCCAGATGCGGCACCGGCGACAGGGCATAGAACGTGTCGCCCCCCGCAGGTGCCACCGAAGGGTCCGTGACCGACGGGCGGTGGACATAAAGGCTCATGTCATCGGCCAGCACCCCGCGCCGGAAGATATCCTTGATATGCTCGCCATAGCGCGGCCCGACAGCAATGGTGTGGTGACCGACATCTGGCCACAGATTCCGCGTGCCCGCCGTGCCGAAGTACCACACGAAAAGCCCCATCGACCACCGCGTCCGCCGCAGCCGCGCAGGCGTCCAGCGCCGCCGGGGGCGGTTGCGAAGCAGTCGGTCATAGGTGTGCCCCGCATCGGCGTTGGACACGACAACCGACGCCGCGACCGTCTCGCCGGCCATCAGCCGCACGCCAGACGCCCGGCCCGCTGCGACGGTAATCTCATCGACTTCGGTATTGTACTTCAGGGTGCCGCCCTGATCTTCGATGACACGCGCCATGGCCTTGGCAATCGCCGCAACCCCGCCCATCGCATAATGGACGCCAAACGCCGCCTCGAGATGGCTGACCAGCGCATACATCGACGTCACGCGGAACGGGTCACCGCCGATGAACAGGGGATGGAACGACAGCGCAAACCGCAGATGCTCATCTTTCACCCGGCCCGCCGCATGTGCATAGACCGACCGGTCCGCGCGGTACCAGACAAACTTGGGCAACACCTTGATCAGGTCCCACAGCTTGTTCATCGGTCGCCGCCCGAGATCCTCGAACCCGAACCAGTAGCGCGCGGTCGCATCCTTGAGGAACTTTTGGTACCCCGCTGCATCGCCCGGCGATATCCGCGCGACCTCGGCCTTCATCGCGGCGGCGTCGCCGCGCATCGTAAAAGTCTCGCCGTTCTGAAACCGGATCTCGTAAAACGGGTCCATCGCGACCAGCGACACGTCACGGTCGAAATCGCGCCCGCAATCGGACCAGAGCGCGCGCAGCCCCTGCGGCACCGTCACGATGGTCGGCCCCAGATCGAACCGATGCCCGCCTTGGGTGATCTCGGACCCCCGCCCGCCCGGCACATCCAGCCGATCGATGACCGTGACCCGGTAGCCCTTTGCGCCCAGCCGCATCGCCGCCGCCAGCCCCCCCAGCCCCGCGCCAACAACCACCGCATGCGGCCTCAAGGCATCTTTGCCCGGCGTATCGTTCAGATAGGATCCATCGCTCATGAGACGATGATAGACTGTCCAATCTAATTTACAAGCAGTGCAAGCGCGTCTGTTTATCACGCCCCAATATGGCAGTTTCCTCTTTCCATCAGGGATTTCCGCTGTAAGATTTCTCTGACACTTATCGCCCGGAGGCTTCCATCCCCGTTGCAAGCATCAGCTTTTTCCGGTTCGATTCGCTGAGAGCCAAGCTATGGGTTATCGGCCAGATGGGGCTTGCGCGCCTGTCGCTGCGCCACGAACGCCGCGCACTTTTCTGGAAGCTGTGCGGGTCGGGCACAGGCGAAGGCTTTACCCCGCGCCCGAACTGGGCGGTCTGGTCCATCCTCGCGGTCTGGCCGGATGAGGCAACGGCCCGCGAACGGGTGCGCGACAACGCCGTCTGGCAACGCTGGCGCGGTCGTGCCAGCGAAAGCTTTACCGTCTATCTTGACCCCGTATCGTCACGCGGCAGCTGGGCCGGCGTGAACCCCTTTCTGCCCGCCCCCGGCCCCGCCACTGCGGCAAACGGCCTCGCACTCGCCGCTCTGACCCGCGCCACGATCAAGCCTGCGCGCGCCTTGCGGTTCTGGGCCCGCGTGCCCGGCATCTCGGCGGTCATCGGCAATGACCCCAATGTCGCCTTCAAGATCGGCATCGGCGAGGTGCCGCTGCTGCATCAGGTCACGTTTTCGATCTGGCCGGACGCCGCCGCGATGGCGCATTTCGCGCGCGGAGACGGCCCGCATGGCCGCGCCATCCAGGCCGTGCGCGATGGCAACTGGTTTGCCGAAGAGCTTTATGCAAGGTTCCGCGTGCTTGGTACCGAGGGCCGCTGGAACGGCGCCCCTCCCCTTGCGGACAGACGACCAGAGAAAGCCCCTGCATGAGCCGACAGCCCTTTCCCTTCTCCGCCATCGTGGGTCAGGAGGCGATGAAACTGGCCATGGTGCTGACCGCGGTCG
>JANPKV010000150.1:0-3855 GCA_031426185.1 Rhodobacterales bacterium
TTCAAGTTCCGCAACCCCAACGTGGCCGAGGCCTGCGGCTGCGGCGAAAGCATCAAGTTCAAGGATGATGCCGCCGAGTAGGCTGCGACATACGCCCCATCGCGCGTTGCCCCCGCCCGAGGACGCCTCTGGCGGGGATATTTTTGGCAGTCAGAAAGCGCATGGGCTTTTCCTTTGGACCCGACCGCGCTAGGCCTTTGCGCGACATTGATGGGGGACACGATGCGCAAACTGGCAGCGGGCAATTGGAAGATGAACGGCCTTGCGGCAAGTCTGGCGGAGGTGTCGGCGCTGACCCGCGCGCACCCTGCCCCGGTCTGCGAGATGCTGCTTTGCCCGCCCGCGACCCTGGTGGCGCAAATGGCGTCGTCGGCGAAAGGGACCGCGCTGATGGTCGGCGGGCAGGATTGCCACCCCAAGGCATCCGGCGCGCATACCGGTGACATCTCAGCCGGCATGCTGGCTGATGCCGGGGCGTCGCATGTCATCCTTGGCCACTCCGAACGCCGCGCGGATCATGGCGAGACGGACGCATTGGTGCGCGGCAAGGCCGACGCCGCCATCACCGCCGGACTGGTGGCTGTCGTCTGCATCGGCGAGACCGAAGCGCAACGGGATGCCGGGCGCACCCTGGACGTGGTCGGCACCCAGTTGGCCGGATCGGTTCCCGATGGCGTGACGGCGGCCTTGCTGGTCATCGCCTATGAGCCGGTCTGGGCCATCGGTACCGGCCGCACCCCGACGCTGGCCGAGATATCCGACGTCCACGCCTTTATCCGCGCCCGCCTGACCGAGCGGATCGGCGCCGAGGCGGCCGGTGTCAGGCTTCTCTATGGCGGGTCGGTCAAGCCGTCCAACGCGGCCGAGATCTTTGCCTTGCCGAATGTCGATGGCGCATTGGTCGGGGGGGCCAGCCTCAAGGCAGTCGATTTCGGGGCGATCGTCACGGCGCTGTCGGCGGCCTGACAGGTGCTGTCGCGCGCGGGACAGCCGGTCGGGCACAGGTCTGCCAAGACTCCGGCATGACCGTCATCACACCAGTCGCGAACCGTGATCTGCTGATCGCCAACCTGATCTGCCTCGCGTCGATGCTGATCTGGGCTGCCGGGCTGCCCGCTGCCGACCTGATCGTCCCGCACATGCCGCCCATCGCACTCACCGCCGCACGGGCGACCCTGGCGGCCCTGGTCTTGTTGCCGCTGTGGTGGATGATCGAGGGCGGCAAGGCCGTCCGCCGCGCCGACTGGCTTCGTGGCACCTGGGTCGGGTTTGTCACGCTGGGCTTGGCGTCATTCTTTGTGATCATCGCGCTGACGCTGACCGACGCCGTGACGGTTGCAATCGTGACCGCAATCATGCCCGTGGTCGGAATTGCGCTGGAATGTGCAGTGGACCGACGCCCCTTTACGCGCGCCCTGGCACTTGGACTGCTGCTGTCGGTCGCGGGCGGATTGATCGCGCTGGCGGGTGGGGCCGTCAAGATCGACCTTGGCCTTGGGGCGCTGGCGGCGCTGGCATCGGTGCTATGTTACACATGGGGATCGCGCGAGACGGTGCGCGCTCTGCCCGCGCTGACCTCGCTTGGCCGCAGCGCCGTGACGGTCGCGGGAGCCGCCCTTGTCATGCTGGTCGCGGCATTGGCGGACGGTCTTGTCCGCGACGCCTGGCCCGACTGGGGATCAATCGGCGCAAGGGAACTTGCCGGCCTGGCGATTTTCGGGATCGGATCGATGGCCATCAGCCAGCTTTTGTGGATCGTGTCGGTCGGGCGGATCGGCATCGGTGCGGCCAGCCTGCACATGAACGCCGTGCCTTTCTATGTCATGCTGATCGTGTTTGTGTCGGGCGGCGCGTGGAACTGGTGGCAGACCGCTGGCGCCATTGTCGTCGTGGCAGGCGCCATGGTGGCGCAGGGTCTTTTGAAGATGCGCGCGTAACGCCATGGAAAGGCTGTCACAATCCCCAACGGATCCGGCCTTCGTGCAAGACCCCTATCCCTTTTACGAACGGGCGCGGGCGACGGGGGCGTTCTTTCATTGGGCCGAATATGGCCTGACCTGCACGGGCAATGCGGCTGCGGTCAACGCGATCTTTCGCGATCGCCGGTTTGGACGCGAAGCGCCGGAGCCCGTGACCGTGCCGGATCATCTGGCCCCCTTTTACGCCGTCGAGGCACATTCCATGCTGGAGCTGGAGCCGCCGCGCCACACGCGCCTGCGCAGCCTCGTGCTGCGCGCGTTCACCTCGCGCCGGATCGCGGCGCTGGAGCCGGAGATCGACGCGCTTTGCCATCAGTTGATCGACAGCTTTCCGCCGGGTCCCTTCGATCTGCTCGCACATTACGGCACCCGGGTCCCGGTCATCATCATCGCGCGCCTGCTGGGCGTGCCGGAGGATCGCAGCGACGACCTGCTGCGCTGGTCCAATGCCATGGTCGGCATGTACATGGCCGGGCGCACGCGCACGACCGAGGATCGGGCGGTTGCAGCGACCGAGGCATTCGTGGCCTTTCTGCGCGGATATATCGAGGCGCGGCGCGCGGCACCGGCGGATGACCTGATCACCCATCTGATCGCCGCCGAAGAGGCGGGCGAGCGGCTGTCCACCGACGAGCTGATCTCCACCTGCATCCTGCTGCTGAATGCCGGGCACGAGGCCACGGTGCATACCATCGGCAACGGCGTGAAGACGCTGTTGGAAACCGGCACGGCGGCGGCTTTGCTGACCAACCCGGAGGCGGCAGTGGAAGAGGTGCTGCGGTTTGACCCCGCGCTGCACATGTTCACCCGCTGGGTCTACGAGGAGGTGGAGGTGATGGGCCGGACCTTCCAGCGCGGCGACCGGGTGGGGCTGTTGCTGGCGGCGGCCAACCGCGATCCGGGCGTCTGGGAGGCGCCGGGGCAGTTCCAGCCCGCGCGTCGGGTCAAGCCGAATGCGAGTTTCGGCGCCGGTCTGCATTTCTGCGTCGGCGCGCCATTGGCACGGCTGGAATTGCAGGTGGCGCTGCCGATCCTGTTCCGCCGGTTGCCGGGCTTGCGGCTGGTGGAACTGCCGCGCTATGCGGACGTCTACCACTTTCACGGGCTGAGCGGTCTTATCGTACAGGCCTGATCGGTTCAGCCCCCTTGCGGGCGCATCCGCTTGATGGCCTTGGCGCATGCAGCATCAGAACGGCAAGGCCGTCGTCGACTTGATCTCTTCCATGCTCAGCAGCGCTGTCACGTTGTAGATCCGCACCTCGGAAATCAGCGCCTGATAGAACGTGTCATAGGCCCGCGCATTCTTGACCCGCACCTTCAGGATGTAGTCGATTTCACCCGCCAGCCGATGCGCCTCCAGCACCTCCGGGCGGGCGCGCAGGGCATGCAGGAACCGGGCCTGCCATTCGGCCTCGTGTTCGGATGTGCGGATCAGGACGAAAAAGCACGCCTCCAGCCCCAGCGCCTCGGGGTCAAGGATCGCGGTCTGGCGCAGGATCACGCCCTGATCCTTCATCCGGCGGATGCGGTTCCAGACCGGGGTCTTGGACGACCCCACCTTGCGCGCAATCTCGTCCAGCGACTGTTCGGCGTCGCCTTGCAGTTCAAAGAGGATCTTCCGATCCAGATCATCCAGTTGGGCCGCCATTCGCCAGATCCCCTTGGTTGCGGAACCACATTCCACCCGGGACCAGCATCGGAACAATTTTCCTTATCTGCAAGCGCGACTGTCTAGAGGCGGGAAATTCTTCTATATTAGTGACTGGATTACCTGCCTGCACTGCCGTAATCACCGCTGACTTCGAAAGGTATGCCATGACGCGCAGATTTACCCCAAAGGTTGTCACCGCCAATGATCTGCGGCTGGGCGATGTCG
>JANPKV010000151.1:0-13447 GCA_031426185.1 Rhodobacterales bacterium
CACTGGAGCCGGGGGATGTGCTTTTGTTGCAAGGGGCTCTCGCGATCCTGCCCGAGCGGATTCTGGCGCTCGGGCTGCTACCGCTGGCAGAGCGCGAGCTACGCCTGGGGGCGGTGCGGCGGGATGTCCTGCCGGTGGTCATCCTGGCGGCTGCGATGGGATTGACGGCCCTGGGACTGGTGCCCGTGGCCATCGCCTTCTTCGGGGCGGCGTTGGCGATGATCCTGACAGGGGCGATCAGCGCCGAGGCGGCCTACGCTGCCATCGAATGGCCGATCCTCGTGATGCTCGGCGCGCTGATCCCTGTCAGCGAGGCGCTGCAGACGACAGGCGGAGCGGAACTGGTCGGCGATTTGCTGTCGACTGTAGCGACGGGGCTTCCGGTATGGGGGCGGTCGCCATGATCATGGTGGTGGCGATGGCGGTCACACCTTTTATGAACAATGCAGCAACCGTGCTAGTCATGGCCCCCATAGCTGCAATTTTTGCCAATCGGCTCGGGCTTGCACCTGATGCCTTCCTTATGGCGGTCGCGGTCGGCGCTGGTTGTGATTTCCTCACGCCCATCGGCCACCAATGCAACACATTGGTCATGGGGCCGGGTGGCTATCGCTTTGGAGACTACGCTCGCCTCGGCGCGCCACTATCGATCCTGGTTGTGGTCGTGGGCGTTCCCCTGATCCTGACCGTCTGGCCGGTCTGACCGTTAATTGCTTTGGAATGAATTTCGGCCGGTCCGCCTCTCTCCAACTTTGCACCTGTGTAAAAGCTGGACCAACCAAAAGTGAATAATCACATCGGGTTGCGCCTCAAGACCATGCCTGCTTGCCCCCTGTCGCGCCGTTCAGTCCCGCCCGAGGGCCCGAGATCGCTGCATCCACGCTTCTTGTACAGACCCGCACGATGGTGGTTGAAAAGCTGTGCGCCACGTCGCCCGAAAAAGAGACCAACTGTTTGATCGTGATCTAGACCGGCCCTTGGTGGTCGTCGCAGCGAACGGCTGCTTCCCGCCCCTTGCTACGCGACGTGTCAACGTTAGTTGGGATAGAAGCTTGACGACAGATCGCCGTCAGAATACCACCCAAGGCGTTGCGGGCGTTGTGTAATGGTAAGACATCTGCCTTCCAAGCAGAATACGCGGGTTCGATTCCCGCCGCCCGCTCCAAATTCCATTTCCTGCGAACTGCCGACAAAATCGACTTTCGCTTTCTGTCAATCATTTGTTTTCGTTGGATACTTCAGATCTTGGTTCCTTGCCTTCCAAGCTAAAGACGCGGGTTCGATTCCCGCCGCCCGCTCCAGTCCCCCTTATTCACGGATTAGCGCCTGACCAAGACTTGCGGCGGCCTGACGGCGCACAAGCAGCCCGGGCGCGATCTTGCCTGCGCCTAGTGAGGGATCGGCGGAAGCTCTGGCGTATCGAGGCCCGCGAACGGGTCGGCCCAGGCAGGCAGTTCCTGCAGCCGTGCGTACCAGGCGCTGATGGCACGATAGTCGGCAAGCGGCAGCTGCGCGAGGTCCGCACCCGGCAGCACCGAGGCAAGGCGAAAGTCGGCATAGCTGATACCATCTGCCAGAACCCAGTCCCGTCCTGTCAGATGCGCGTCCAGAACCGCCGCGGCACGCGCAAAATTGTCCAGCCCTTCGGCGACCTTTGCCGCCTCGATGGGGCCGTGGTGGTAGCGTTGTTTCGTCACGCGTTCGTAATGGACCTGATCGCAGGCGCGCACGAAGTTCCAGTAACCCCAGCTGATCCAGCGGATCATGTCGGGCTGACTGGCGCTCTGCCGCCAGAAATCGGACCCGGTCACCTGCGACAGTCGGCACGCGATGGCATCGGCCTCCCAGAGCGTGGTGCCATCGTCTTCCTGCAGAATGGGAATGCTCTGGTTGGGGTTCATCGCCAGAAACCGCGCGGCATGTTCGGGCGTGAAGGGCGATGCGAATTCAAACGCGACCGGTGCGTCGAGGTAGCGTGCGACGGCGACGGCCAGACGCGGGTTATAGTTGCGACTGTAAAAGAGACGCATGGTGTCAGCCCCGCATGGTGCCCAAGTCCATCATCGTCGCTCTTGGGCAGATGAACGTACCGCGAACCGTGCAAGAAAGCTCGGGACTGGAAAAATCGTACCGCGAACTGGCAAAGGACGCAACGCGCGCCATGGCGCATCGGTCCGAAACCGGCGCTGCCGTGCTGCGGCACGATCGCCCCAATTGCCCCCACACCAGCGGATATCCGCCACGAATCGCTTGCTTCGCCGAGCGGACATCGGCACGCGTACCCGAGATTAGTGTGATCCCTTGATTTTGGCTCGGTTTTTTGGCTGCGTCCAAATTTGGGGGGTATTTCAGAGTGGAGTCTAGAACAGTGTCGACGGCTTCAAGCTGGCGAAGTATCCGGTTCTGGTCTGCATGGACTGCGACCTGAGCCATCCGCCGGAAAAGATCGCCGAAAAGAAATACATCAAGGACCGCGCTTCCTAAATCACGAAGTGAAGGCGCAATTGACGGCGCCTTCATCTGCGTCGCCTATGTGGTCTTCTGGGTGGCGGCATGGATGTTTGCCCGCGGCCAGTCGATCTGGGTCGACGAGACGACCCAGATGTATGGCATCCAGCAGTCGTTCTCGACCAGCATAGCCTGGCTGACCTCGGCGCGGCCGGATGTGCATCCCGTGCCGTTCGACCGGATGCCGCCCCTGAGCTATGTGCTGGGCATCGCCTGGACGGGCATCTTCGGATTTTCCGAGAACACGCTGCGGGTGATGGGCATCCTCTTTGCCTCGCTGGCGATCCCGGCGCTGTACATGTCGGGCGCACTGTTCGCGGGGCGTCTGGGCGGGATGTTCGTCGTCGTGTTCGTCGCGGTCTCGGCCAACGCGATGGGTTTTGCCAGCGCCATCCGGGCCTATCCGATCTATTTTGCCGCGATGGCCTGGGCGATCTTTGCCTATTGTCGCATCATCCTTATGGGGGGCAGCCCGGCGCGCTATCTGGGGCTGACGGCCTGCCTCGTCATCGCGATGTATCTGCACTTTTATGGCGTCGTGGCTGCGGCGTGTCTGGGCCTGTCGCTCCTGATCTGGAACATCGCGACCAGACAGCCGGTCGTGCCGCTGTTTCTTTGGGCGGGCGTGCTTGCGGTCGCAGCACTGGGCCTGTTGCCGTTCATCCAGAGCGCGGCGGACATTTCGGGCCAGGACGGCGGCGCTGCGGACGGATCGGGACTGCGCGACGTGATCGTGGCAACCGCGCGGCTGGTCTACCGGGTCGTCGCGCATCCGGTCTTCGAGGTCATCCCCGCCTTGCTCTTGGGCCATGTCGCACTGGTGGGGGTGCTAGGTCTTGTGGCCCTGGTACGGCTTTTTGCCGGACCTGACCGCAAGCCCGCCGCGTTGCTCCTGCCGCTGGTGATCGGTTTCACCTTTCTTGCGCTGGTTGACTTTGCCGTTGCGGGGTTCGACGTTCAGGCCCCGCATTACAACATCTGGATGCTTCCGCTTGTCGGCGTGTTTCTTGCAACGGCGCTGGGCGCGGGTTCGGGCCTGCTGCCCAAGGCGGGGATTGCGGCCGGGATCGGCCTGATGGCAACGACGCTGATCGGCACGGGGCTGCTGCTGCGCCATGCGCCGCTTTATACCAACGGGCCGGGCGAATGGACCTTTGCCCAGATTGCCGAGCCGGACCGGACACTGATCATCCATGAGGACGAAAGCTGGGGCAGCCTTTATTTCCCGCTCTACTACCTCTCGGGCGGCAGCGTGGAACAGTGGCTTCGGGCCGAGGATGGCACCATGTCGCGTCTTGTCCCGGGGCAGATCATCGCGTTGGGCGCGGCGGACCAGGACACCACCCGCTTTGCCAAGGTGATCACGGCGCGCAGCGTCAGCCTGGACGGAAGCGCCCTTGCCGATGTGGCGCAAGGCGATGTCACATGTGGGGCGCTGGTCGGCGCCGCACCTGCGGACAAAAGCTATTGCGCGATCTTTGCCGTGAACCTGACCAAGGCGGCGCCCTGAGCCGCTAGATGTTTTCCGCCTGTGGCATCCCAAGGACGTGATAGCCGCCATCGACATGCACGACCTCGCCCGTCGTGCAGGCCCCGCCTGCCGAGCAGAGCCAGACGGCCGTGCCCCCGATCGCCTCCAGCGTGGCATTGGCGCGCAGGGGCGCGTTGGCTTCGGTATGCCGGTAAGTCGCGCGCGCGCCGCCGATGGCCGCACCGGCAAGGGTCTTCATCGGCCCGGGGCTGATCGCGTTGACGCGGATGCCCTGCGGTCCGAGGTCGTTGGCAAGGTAACGGGTGGCGGATTCAAGCGCCGCCTTGGCCACGCCCATGACGTTGTAGTTCGGCACGACCGCGTTCGATCCCTGAAAGGTCAGCGTGATCAGCGACCCGCCTTCGGGCATCAGCTCTGCGGCGCGGCGGGACACGTCGATGAAGCTGAAGCACGAGATTCCCAGCGAGTTGGCGAAGTTGTCCCGCGTGGTGTTGATGAACCGGCCCGTCAGCTCGTTCTTGTCGGAAAAGGCGATGGCGTGGATCACGAAGTCCAAGCTTCCCCAGCGGGCCTTCAGCGCGGCGAAACACGCATCCAGGCTGTCATCGTTGGTGACATCGACATCAACCAGGAAATCCGATCCGACGCTTGCCGCCAGCGGCTCCACCCGTTTGCCGAAGGCCTCGCCCTGATAGCTGAAGGCCAGTTCCGCCCCCTCGGCCGCAAGCGCGGACGCGATGCCCCAGGCGATGGAGCGTTCGTTCGCCACGCCCATGACAAGCCCGCGCTTGCCCTTCATCAGATCGGCCATGACGGCTCCTTATGAGAGATATTTCGACATGACCAGGGTGGCGTTGGTGCCGCCGAACCCGAAGGAATTGGACAGGACCGAGTCAAGCTTGACCCCCTCGCGCAGCGTGGTGACGATTTCGGACGGGTCGAGTGCGGGGTCAAGGGTGGTCACGTTCGCCGACGCCGCGATGAAATCGCCGTTCAACATGATCAGCGAATAGATCGCCTCCCACACGCCAGCCCCGCCAAGGCAGTGCCCGGTCAGCGACTTGGTCGAAGCGATGGGGGGCGTCGACCCCTGACCAAAGACCCGGCGGATCGCCTCCACCTCGGTCACGTCGCCGACCATCGTGCTGGTCCCGTGGCTGTTGATGTAGTCGACATGCCGACCCTGAGGCAGGGTAGCCAAGGCCAGCCGCATCGCGCGTTCGCCGCCTTCGCCCGACGGCGCCACCATGTCATGGCCGTCGGACGTGGCACCGTAGCCGGTGACCTCGCCGTAGATCTTGGCCCCGCGCGCCAGTGCGTGTTCCAGTTCCTCCAGCACGACCACACCGCCGCCGCCCGCGATGACGAACCCGTCGCGCGTGGCGTCATAGGTGCGCGAGGCGGTGTCCGGGGCGTCGTTGTACTTGGACGACATCGCGCCCATCGCGTCGAACAGGCAGGACAGCGTCCAGTCCAGTTCCTCGCCGCCGCCCGCAAACACGATGTCCTGCTTGCCCATCTGGATCAGCTCGACCCCGTTGCCGATGCAATGCGCCGAGGTGGAGCAGGCCGAGGTGATCGAATAGTTCACCCCCTTTATCTTGAACGGCGTGGCAAGGCAGGCGGACACCGTCGATGACATGCCCTTGGTCACCATGAACGGCCCCATCCGCTTGGGGCTGCCGGTTTCGCGCACGATGTTGTGGGCGCGGAAAAAGGATTTGGTCGACGGCCCGCCGGACCCCACGATGATGCCGGTCCGGTCGTTGGAGACATCCGACGGATCAAGCCCGCTGTCCTTGACCGCCTGGTCCATCGCGATGAAGGTATAGGCCGCCCCGTCGCCCATGAAGCGCAGGTCGCGCTTGTCGATATTGTCCTCCAGCACGATGTTCGGCTGGCCGTGGACCCGGCAACGAAACCCATGCTCGGCGTAGTCGGGGGCAAAGACGATGCCCGACTTGCCCGCGCGAAGGCTGGCCTCGACCTCGGTCACATTGTTGCCGATGGAGGAAACAATCCCCATCCCGGTGATGACGACACGACGCATGGCAGCCTCCCTCAACGCACTGGGGACTGTTTAGGGCAGAGGGGGGGAGGGGGCAAGCCGGGACTAGCAAAGGGTAGGACCGCGACGCCCGTCGCAGTCCGGGCCAGGGCCACGGCAGGCCAGAGTCAAAATCAGGGCAGGCCCCGGGTATAATTGCCGTTCATGGCCATCAGCAAGCGCCGGCTTGCTGCGCTCCATAGGTGGCCTGATCCGGCGTGTATTGGCTGCCTGCATCCGAAGACAGTTGTTCGATCAGGCCGCTGCAGGAAAACCCCATCATCGACAAGTATTGCTCTGCCGACTTGATCGCTTGGGCATTCCAGTCGACAGAAAGGCTGTCAACGGCCGCTGTCGCGTCGGCGATGGCATAGCCGTCACCGGCATCCGAAGACAACTGGCTGATGAGCCCATCTCTCGAAAATGCCATGAAGCTAAGATATTGCTCAGCGGATCGTACGGCATTCTTCTGAGGGCCAGTCAATTCTTGTGCCGTCGCAAATGTTGCTGCGAAGACCGTTGCGGCAGAAAGTAATGCAGTAAGTGCTTTGTTCATGTCGTTTTCCGGTCCGTTGAATTGAACTGCAAACTTCTAACCTGCCCTCACGCCTCGCTCAACGCCACCTTCATGTCCTTGACAAGATAGATCACCTCGCCGTCCGCCTCCACCCGGCCATCAGCGACGCCCATCGTCAGGCGGCGGGTCGTCAGGGCCTTGGTGAAATCGACGAAGTAGGTCAGCTTCTTGCGGTCGGGGCGGACCATACCCGTCAGCTTGACCTCGCCCACGCCCAGCGCATAGCCGCGCCCCTGCCAGCCGCGCCAGCCGAGGTTGAAGCCGGTCAGCTGCCACAACCCGTCGAGCCCCAGACAGCCCGGCATGATCGGATTGCCGGGGAAATGGCAGGCGAAAAACCACAGCTCGGGATGGATGTCGAACTCCGCCACGACATGGCCCTTGCCGTGCGCGCCGCCATCCTCCGAGATGTCGGTGATCCGGTCCATCATCAGCATCGGAGGTTCGGGCAGCTGCGCATTGCCGGGGCCAAAAAGCTCTCCCCGCGCGCATTTCAGCAGGGCGTCACGGTCGAAACTGGTAGGATATTGCCCCATTGGCACGGCTTTCCATCTCACGCATTGTGACGCGAGGTGTAACATTGGTCACAGCGCAGAGGCAAGGGCGCCGGGCTCTGACAAACACGGGTCGACATGCAGCCGATCACCAGATTCATCGCGGCAAGCGGTCTGACGAACCTTGCTGATGGCGTCGCGGTGGTCGCATGGGCCTGGGCAGCGTCACTTTTGACGCGCGATCCGCTGCTGATTGCACTGGTACCTGTGGCGCTGCGCCTGCCATGGTTCCTGTTCGCGGTCCCGGCCGGCATCGTGACCGACCGCGTGGACCGGCTGCGCCTGATCCGCGCGATGGACGCTGTGCGCGCGCTGGCCTTTGCAGGTGCCACCCTGGCGATCTGGATGGCCCTGCCGCTGGACCCGGCGCCGACCCGCGGCGTGGCAGACCGTGACCTGTACGCGCTGATCCTGGCCACCGCGCTGATCGTGGGCGCGGCAGAGGTCTTTCGCGACAATGCCGCCCAGACCATTTTGCCCGCCCTGGTACCCGATGCCCGGCTGGAACGTGCCAATGGCAGATTGTGGAGCGTGGAACTGGTCGCCAATTCGCTGATCGGCCCGGCGCTTGGCGCGTTTCTGATCGCGCTTGTCCTGCCATTGCCCTTTGCGCTCAACGCGCTGGCCTATGCAGCTGCATTCCTGATGCTGTTCGTCATCAGCGGCAATTTCCGCCCGGAACAGACCGCACCCCGCAATTGGCGGCGCGAGTTTGCCGAAGGGTTTGATTATCTGAAGGGCGCTCCCTTGTTGCGGACGCTGGCGCTGACCACCGGTGGCTGGAACCTTGTCCACCAGATGGTGCTGATCGCGCTGGTGTTGCATGCGCAGGAAAATCTGGGCCTGGGCGCGCCGGTCTACGGCTTGGTGCTGGCCGCAGGGGCCATCGGCGGGGTCCTCGGCAGTCTTGCCGGCGAGCGGATCATCAAAGCCCTAGGACAGGGCCCGACGACCCAGTGGATGCTTGCGGCATCGGCGCCGGCCTTCGCCCTGATGGCATTGGCGCCGGGACCATGGACGCTGGGTCTCGTTTTCGCGGTCTTTGAGTTCACCGGCCTTGTCTGGAACATCGTGTCCGTCAGCTATCGCCAGCGCTCCATTCCGCCGCACCTTCTGGGCCGGGTCAATTCGCTGGTGCGGCTTTTGGCCTGGGGAATGATGCCGGTGGGACTGGTCCTGTCGGGGCTGATCGTGCAGGCCGCCGACGGGCCGCTGGCGCGCGCGACGGCACTGACCTTGCCATTCTGGGTGGCAGCGATCGGAGCGCTCATCCTGGCACTGCTGGCATGGCGCAGTCTGGCGCGGGGCTTTGCCGCATTGCCGAACGCCACGCCGCCCGACAAAAAGTTTGAATGATGACGGGGCAGGCCTTATATCCGCAAGGATGGACAGGATTGGCAGCAGCATGACGGTGAAGACACGCGGCGCGGACTGGTTGATGCAGGGGGGCCTCAGGCCGACCCGGCAGCGTCTGGCGCTTGCGACCTTGCTGATTGGCGACGGGCAGAACCGCCACGTCACCGCCGAAAGCCTGCATGCATCCTCCACCGCCGCAGGCGAAAGCGTCAGCCTTGCCACCGTCTACAACACCCTTCGCGCCTTTTGCGAGGCGGGCCTGATGGCCGAGGTCGTGGTGGACGGATCAAAAAGCTATTTCGACACGCGCACCGATGACCATCCGCATTTCTACTGGGAAGACAGCCACCAGCTGACCGACGCCCCGGCGGATCAGCTGCAGATCAGCGGCCTGCCCGAAGCGCCGGCCGGGATGTTCGTGTCCAAGGTCGACGTGGTGATCCGCCTGCGGCGGGCGTGACGCGCTAAAACCACTGCCCCGGTTCCATCAGACCAAGATCCATCAATTGCTGGCTGTTCCATTCGAAGGGCACCGAATTGTACCAATGAAAACTGCGGATGTCGTAGCGGCTGCCCGGATTGGCGCGCAGTGCCTTGGCGGTGCGGAACGAACAGATCGCGGCGGTCAGGTTGTTGTGCCACGGGCAGGCAAAGGTGTTGTATTCCTCGTCCGAGAAGGTGAACTCAGGTGACAGCACCAGCCCCGGCTTGGCACGGAACAGCGCGACACGGTCGATCTTGCGGCGCGGGACGGGGATATGTTCCTCGAACCGCCAGCGCAGTCCGCCAAAGAAATCCAGCTGCCGTTCCTTGGGTGCCCAGTCCTTCGCCGGATCCTTGCGGGCCAGGGCGAAATAGCCCGAACGGTCGATGCAGGCCTCGTCGCGACTGACGGCGTCGGGGTTGCGGTCCAGATCGGCGGCATAGATGTCGACCACAAATGCGATCATCGCATCGCGGCGTTCCTCGGTGTGAAAGGTCAGCATCTCGCCGACGGTGCGGGTCTCGCAAAAGGGAAAGAAAAGGTATTCGCCATTAAAGCAGTAATAGATCCAGGTCCCCGGCTTTGCGGCGGCATTCAGCGCATTGACCGCCGCAACCATGGCACCGGGGGCGTGGACGTCATGCGTGACGCGGTGGATGCGGTTTTCCAGCCCGTCGGGAAGGTGAACGGCATCCGGCGCAAGGCAGATCACCGGGTCGAAACCGGCGCGCAGGTGATGCTCCAGCGTCGAGGCGACCTCAGTCGGGTCCTCGACCAGAATCACCGCGACCGGGCCTTTGGCAAGCAGCGCCTGCGCCTGGTTCAGAAAGCGTGCATAGCTTGCGTAACGCATCAAAGTCCCTGCCGCAGCATTTGGTGCAAGATGGGGCAAGTTTCGCGACCGGCGCAAGCCCCATGCCGGCCCACAGACTTGGGCGCGATCTTGCGTCGTGACGGCGCAATCGACGCATCGCGGGACAACAGGCTCTGGCATCCTGTGGCTGTTTTCAACGGGAGACTGCGAAATGTCTGACACGCAGGACGGCGGGTGCCTTTGCGGACGCGTCAGGTTCCGGACCCGTGGCCCCCTGCGCGAGGTGGTCTTTTGCCACTGCTCGCAATGCCGCAAGCAGTCCGGCCTCTACGTCGCTGCGACCAGCGTCAGCGCCGATGCGCTGGAACTGACCGGCGAGCAGCACATCACCTGGTACGCCTCCAGCGATTTCGCCAGACGCGGGTTCTGCGGTACCTGCGGGTCGCCGCTGTTCTGGAAACCGAACGACGAGGCGCGCTATTCCATCTTGGCCGGCGCCTTTGACGAGCCGTCCTGTCTGGTGCCCGGGTACCATATCTGTACCGATGGCCGGGCTGGGTTCTACGCGATCTCTGACGGTCTGCCGCAGTTCCCCGCCAGCAGCCCGACACTTGTGATCGCCAATACCTGAACCCGGCGTTGCCGTGCCGGGTCGCGCGGTGTAGAGGTGCACCCTGACTTTTTGGGACTGCGCACCGTGGCCGAGCCGAAGAAACTGTTCATCAAGACCTATGGTTGCCAGATGAATGTCTACGATTCCGAACGCATGGCCGAAGCCATGGGGTCAGAGGGCTATGCGCTGACGGATGTTGCTGCAGATGCCGATATGGTGCTGCTGAACACCTGCCACATCCGCGAGAAGGCGTCGGAAAAGCTCTATTCCGACCTGGGGCGTCTCAGACCGCTGAAAAAAGCCAACCCCGACCTGAAGATCGGCGTCGCAGGCTGCGTCGCCCAGGCCGAGGGCGCCGAAATTTTGCGCCGGATGCCCCTGGTCGATCTGGTGGTGGGGCCGCAAAGCTATCACCGGTTGCCCGAAATGGTTGCCGCGGGGGGGCGTGTCGTCGACACCGAATTCCCGCCCGAGGACAAGTTCGACCATCTTCCGGCGCCCCGTGCGATGCGGGGACCGGCTGCATTCCTGACCGTGCAGGAAGGGTGCGACAAGTTCTGCGCGTTCTGCGTCGTGCCCTATACGCGCGGGACCGAAGTCAGCCGCCCGGCAGAGCGCCTGCTGGCCGAGGCGCGGGATCTTGTGTCGCGCGGAGTACGCGAGATCACGTTGCTGGGCCAGAACGTGAACGCCTATCATGGACCGGGGCCGGACGGTGACTGGTCTCTGGCGCGGCTGATCGGCGCGCTGGCAGATCTGCCGGGTCTGGACCGCCTTCGCTACACCACCAGCCATCCCAACGACATGGGCGATGACCTGATCGCGGCGCACAGGGACGTGCCGCAACTCATGCCTTACCTGCATCTGCCGGTGCAGTCAGGGTCGGACCGCATGCTGAAGGCCATGAACCGCAAACACACGCGCGACGACTATCTGCGGCTGATCGACCGCATCCGCGCGGCCCGGTCCGACATCCTGCTCACCTCGGATTTCATCGTGGGCTTCCCGGGCGAAACCGACCGCGATTTTGCCGACACCATGGACCTGATCAGGACCGTCGGGTTCGGCATGGCCTATTCGTTCAAGTACTCGGCCCGCCCCGGCACCCCGGCGGCGGAAAAGGAACCCGTCGCAGCCGAGATTGCGGATGTCAGGCTGCAGGAATTGCAGGCGCTGGTGACCGCCCAACAGCGCCGCGCGCAAGACGCGATGGTCGGCCGCGAGGTCGGCGTGCTGTATGAAAAGGCAGGGCGGATGCCCGGTCAGATGGTCGGCAAATCGGATCATCTGCACGCCGTGCACGTCGCCGATCCGACCGGTCAGGTCGGCCAGCTGGTGCGCGTCAACGTGACGGCCGCGTCGACAAACTCGTTGGCGGGCATGCGGGCGGATTGACCGCTACACGCTGTGATTGTTGCGCCTTGTATCCCGTTGACCCCGAGGCGCTAGGGTTTGTTGTGTCGCAGGACATTCATTCCTGTGCAGTCGTCCGGGAACTCGAATCGCTTTACTTGTAGACCGCACGCTGCCAATCCTCGAAAAAAAAGAAGACTGCCAAAGTTTTTCAAATGCCTGGGGGAAGGGCGTTCATGTTTGGTTGCATTAGTTCAGACGGCCTTTTGAAAAGGCTGCTGATGGCGGTGGGGCTTGCCGTCCTGACCGCCGGAACAGCACATGCCCAAAAGGCGCCGGAGGTGTCGGGCGTGATCGAATGGGGCATCTGGATCGATCCCGACGGCTGCATGAACTGGTGGGCAGATGGCGGCACCGAAGGTTACATGGTGTCACGCCGCGACCCCAAGACCGGGCGTCCGGTCTGCCTGGAAAAGAACACCTGCCTGGTCGAGAATACCGATGTGCTGTTCCCATCCGGCAGTGCCACGTTGACAGGTCCTGGCCGCGAGAAACTGGCAAGGTTCTTTCGTGACTCCGGGGCGTTCGGCTATGCCATCCATGGGCATACCGACAGCCAGGGCAGCACGGGCCTGAACGCCCGGTTGTCGACAAGCCGGGCCAAAGCCGTCGCCAACGTGGCGCGATCGGTCGGAGTGTCGGTCGAACGCCAGATCGGACACGGCGAAAGCCGTCCGGTTGCCTCCAATGCCACCGAGGCCGGTCGCAAGCAGAATCGCCGCGTTGAAATCGTGTGCTACAAGTGGTGAGGGGCGGTATGAAATCCTGGGTTCACCTGCCCTTGCTGGCAGTCCTGCTGTCGGGCTGTGCCGCTGGCGAACGGCTTGAAGGCGCGCGGTCCTATTCCGGTCCGACATCGGTGATCGCGACCGGGCAGGATCAGGGCATCGATACAGGCGTGCTGATCGACGGCGAGGCCGCACTTGCCTATGATCCCGACGGCTGCCAGGTCTGGATCATGGATGACGGCCTTGAGGGCTATGCGACGCCGCGCTTTGATCCCCGAACCGGTCTTCCGATCTGTGATGACAAATATCCGCCGGGAACCGTTCTGGGCAAGTACCAGACGTCGAATGCAGGCATACCAGACCGCGTTTCCGGACCCGGTCGCAAGACGGTGGTTCGCAAGGTGGCCCCCTGACCGAACGCGCCAAATGCCTGACGCAAATTCTTGCGCGAACGCGGCGCGCCTTCGGAACCTTGTGGGGCAATTGCGGTTTACTTGATCACACTGTCACAATTCTGGTGCTTTCGCCGCGCAGAGTTGTAACCGGCGGCCAATGCCGCTTGCCAGTGGATGGCAAAACTCGCAGACTCAAGGCCTAGACAGCAAATAAGGAGCCTCCCGCTTGGGCATCAGCGCGCTGACCCCCCCGAACCGCCCCGAGGACATTGTTGAGACCACCCTCGAATTTCCCGACAACCGTCTGCTGATCGAGCTTTGCGGAGAATTTGACCGCAATCTTGCCCAGATAGAACACCAGCTTGGGGTCCATATCCTCAGACGCGGGAACAGGGTGGCCGTCATCGGGGACAAGAACGCGCGGGAACAGGCGGCGGCGGTGCTGCGGGGAATATACGCAAGACTG
>JANPKV010000152.1:0-5612 GCA_031426185.1 Rhodobacterales bacterium
GTCTTTCAGGCTGGACAGCTCGCGTTCCATCTGCACCAGGCGTTCCTGCTGCGACGTCTGGCGCAAACGACGGAATTCCAGGCTGTCGGGCAGAGCGGTCTTGTTCTTTTCCTTGAAGTCCAGGATCAGCCGGCCCTGGCGCGCGATCTCGCCGTCAAGGCGTTTCACTTCCTGCTCGAAAAATCCCAGGGTTTCCTCGGCCAGGCCCCGGCGCAGCGCGGTGTTTTCCTGCAGGATCCGGGTCACCAGATCATTGACGATATCGGCCGCAGCCTGCGGATCATCATCGTTGAAGGCGATGGTGGCGATGGGGGCGCGGTCCAGCAGCGCGGGCAAGGCCAGCGTCAGGCGGTCTTCCATGTCCTCCGCGATGGCATCGGGCGAGAGGGCGGGCTGGTCCTTGTAAAGACCGTAACGCTCGGCGGTGTCCAGAAGATAGGCGCGCGTCACCAGCCGCTGGGTGATCACCTCCAGCAGTTCCACCGCCGATGCCCGCACGGTGGACAGCGCAAGCTCGCCCGGGATCTGCGAGGATTCCACGATCAGCCGCGCCTGTGCGCGGTAAACCGGCGGCAAGGTCAGTGACAGCATGATACCGATGGCCAGACCGCCGGCGGCAAAAACCAGGAAATAATGGATGCGCCGCAGGAACAGCGACAAATAATACTTCAGATCAACGTTCATTCGGCATCCCGACCGTGCCGCGCTGGCGGCCCATTAGGGGTTTCAAAAGATGCATCCGCATCCAGCAGGCCCGAGGCGAAAAATGCCCCGTCATCCAGGACGCGCTGCACGGTCTGGCTCATGATGATCTTTTGATTTTTTGTAAAGGTGTAGACCATCGACAGATCACACAACTGGTTGACCAGCCGCGGGATGCCCCCTGTGACCGCAAAGATCAGATCGGTCGCCGCCCGGCTGAAGACGTTGCGGTCAAGCCCGGCCACCTTCAAGCGGTGATGGATATAGGCGCGCACCGTCGGCCCATCCATCGCCGACAGGTGGAAATTGGCCGCCACGCGTTGGGCAAACTGGCGCATGTCGGGGCGGCGCACGATGTCGCGCAGTTCGGGCTGGCCGACCAGCACCAGTTGCAACAGTTCGTCCTTGTTGGCGTTGATGTTGGTGAACATGCGCAATTCCTCAAGCGCATCGCGGCTCAGGTTCTGCGCCTCGTCAAAGATCAGGATGACGCGGTTGCCGCGGGCATATTCCTCGATCAGGTAGGTCTGGAAGGCCGCGAAAAGATCCACATAGGTGGCTTCGTGCGGGGCCGTCTGGCCCAGTGACATCAGGACCCAGCGCAGCAATTCCCCGCGCGAGCCATGCGCGTTGGAGATCAGCCCGATCTTCACCCGCTCGTCGATGGTCTTCAAAAGGTGCTGCACCAGCGTGGTCTTGCCCGCCCCCACCTCACCGGTGATCAGCGTGATCGGCGCGCAGGTCAGGATGCCGTATTCCAGCATCGTATAGGCCCGCCGGTGCGCCGGGGACCAAAAAAGGAAATCAGGATCGGGCAACAACGAGAAAGGACGCTCGGCCAGTCCGAAGTGGTCGTTGTAAAGGTCGAGCGCGCTGGCCATGGTCTTCGCCCTGGCAGAAGGGGGCAGGGCCGCGCTGGCTGCGACCTGCGAGGAATAATCGCCTCTGCCTGCACCACCTGCAAACGAAGAAGGCTCCGGAACCGCACGCGCGGAAGGAATGGAAACCATGGGCGTACCCGACACCTGCACAACAGACGAACCTAGCGTCACATAGCGTGATTCGACGGGGACGACACCCGTCAAATGTCGGCGCGAGTGAAATTTCAATGCCGCCTCGTTGCGGGCAAGCTTCTCCGGGGCGGGATCCGCTTCGGGCAGCGGCGCCTCCAGGGGCGGCACGGCCTGGGTCTGGGACTGTGGGTAAAGCTGGGCCGGGGGGACGGACGTCCTGTTGCGCGGCGACGTCATTTCCCGGCGCCACCTTTGGATCCGGCGGAACCGGCCCACATCAAGCCCCGCATCGCCCCCCCCGTGGGGCAGTGTGGTTGGGTTGCGGACATGGTGCCTCTTGCCCCCTCAGGCAGTCCCTTGCGGCCTGCCGGAGGCAATAGCGCGGTGCTTCGGCCAAGATACGGCAGGGCGGGGGCAAATTTGCGGCCCGCCCTGCCCTGCCAGGGCCGAAAATCGCCGAACCGGCAGGGGTAAGGTGGCCAAGCCCCCTTCGGTCCGGGCCCGCGATGGTCTAAAAGACCGCCAGACCTAACCTCGGGGAACCCGTCACATGCGCCGCCCACATCTTGTACTGCTTTTCTGCGTAGGCGCTGTCCTTGGCCTTGCAGGCTGCGACAGTGCCGAGAAAAAGGCCCAGAAACACTATCTGTCGGGCCTGGAGCTGGCCGAGGCGGGCGATATCCCCCGCGCCCTGATCGAGCTCAGGAATGCCTTTACCTTTGACCCCTCACATCCCGAGGCGCGCCTTGCCTATGCCCGCCTGAACCGTGAAAACGGCAATCTGGGGGAGGCTTACGCACAGTATCAGCGGGTCGTGGAGACCGCCCCCAACACCGTCGAGGCGCGCCATGCGCTGGCCGAGCTCTCTATCCTGATCAGCGACTGGCCCGAGGCGGAACGCCACATTCTGGCGTTGCAGCGGCTGGCGGGAGAAGACCCCGATACCGCTCTTTTCACCGCTGCCCTGGACTATCGCCGCGCCGTCATTGCGCGCGATCCCGCCGCCTCCGCCATTGCCGCCAGGGTGGCCCGCGCGACGCTGGAGCGCGATTCCGCCAACCTGATCGCGCGTCAGATGCTGATCAACGAGGCTGCGGGTGCGGATGACCCGGCACGCCTCAAGGCCGAGGTGGAAGCCGCATTGGCCGCCCTGCCGACCGAGCGCAGCTTTCACCTCATGCGGCTGCGCCTCTTGGCCGAGGCGAATGACCGAGCGGGCCTCGGTCCCGCGATCAAGGCCTTCTTCGCAGCCTTTCCACTGGATGAACAGGCCCGCCAGATGGTGATCACCTGGTACATCGATAGCGGCGATCTGGCGGGTGCAGAGACGTTTTTGCGCAGTCTGGCGACAGCCCCCGAGGCCGGTGTGGCAGCCAGAATGACGCTGGTCGAGTTTCTCTTGCAGGCGAGGGGTCCCGAGGTCGGGCGCGCGGAACTTGGCCGCCTGATCGCCACCGACCCCGTCCCCCTGCCCTATCTTGCCAGGGCGGCGGCCTTGGATTTCGATCTTGGCCAGACCGCCGAAGGGCTGGCCGCAATGACCGCCCTTGTTACTGACACGCCGCCAGAGACGCCGGAACTTCTTGATCTCAAGGTCACGCTGGCACGGATGCTGGCTGCGACCGGCGATGTCGCGGGGTCCCTTGCGCGCCTTGACGAGGTGTTGGCGACGGACCCGGCCCATGTTGCGGCGCTGAAACTCAAGGCCAATTGGCTGATCGAGGCAGACCGGCCGACCGAGGCCATCACGGCACTTCGCAGCGCCTTGGCCGAGGCGCCGCGCGACGCCGAGATTCTGATGCTGATGGGCGATGCGCAGGACCGCGACGGCGCCCGCCCCCTGGCCGGCGACAGCTATGCACGCGCGGTCGAGGCCTCGGGACGGGCCCCGGCAGAGTCGCTCTTTTACGCACGGTTTCTCATGCAGGACGGGCGCATGGATGCCGCCGCCGACGTGCTGGGCGATGCCCTGCGCCTGGCGCCGCGCAATGTGGACCTCTTGGCCAGCCTCGCCGAGATCCGGCTGGGCCAGAGGGATCTGGGCGGTGCCACCGCCATCGCCACGACCCTGAAGGGCCTTGGCGAGGACCGGGCCCTGGAAGCCGCCCGCCTGATCGAGACCGAAACCCTGATGCTGCAGGACCGGGTGGATGACACCATCGCCTATCTGGAGGACCTGGCCCGGACCGATGCCGGCAATGTCGCCGCCGTGGCCCGCATGGTGCAGCTGCAGGTCGAGGCGGGCAAGCTTGACGAGGCGCGCGCCTTTCTGGACGCCCGCCTGACCGAGACGCCGGAAAATCCGGCATTGCGCTTTCTCCGGGCGGGCCTTCACGTGCTGGAAAACTCCCATGACGAGGCCGAGGGGATCTACCGCGATCTTCTGGCCGCCGATCCCGGGGCCGAGCCTCCCTTGCGCGCGCTTTACAGCCTGTTGCTGGAAAGGGGACGCGCGGCCGAGGCGGCGGCCCTTCTCGAGGCGATCCGCAAGGCCGTCCCCGCAGCCCCCCTGCCCCTCTTGCTGCAGGCCGGCGCGGCCGAGACGGCGGGCGATATCGAAGGCGCGATCGCCCTTTACGAGACCCTTTACGCGATGGACACCAGCAATCTGGTGGTCGCCAACAACCTGGCCAGCCTTCTGGCCGCACATCGCGACGACGCAGGCAGTCTCGAACGTGCCAGCACCATCGGGCGGCGGCTTGCCGGATCAAGGGTGCCCGCCTTTCAGGATACCTATGGCTGGCTGCAGACCCGCACCGGCAATCCCCAGCGCGGGGTGGCCGATCTGGAAGCCGCCGCCCGTGCGCTGCCGGACGATGCGATGGTGCAGGTTCACCTTGGGCTGACCTATCTGGCCCTGGGGCGGACCGAGGACGCCCGCGGTCTGTTGCAGGCCGCGCTGGCCCTTGCCGGGGACAGCCCCCTGCCCGCCTTTCAAAAGGCAAAAGCCGAGCTTGCGAAACTGCCCCCTCCCTGACAGACGCGCCCTCCTTCAACCCCGGGTTGCTCCGTTGCCCCCAGATGCCGGACCCCAAGTTGTGGCCGGGCTGCGTCGGGCCCGAAAAAATCCGCGATGCACCCCCCCAAAGCCCAGAATCTGCTTTTATCATGGGGCGTCTCTGCCTAGAGATGAAACAAGTGGTGGGCGGTGGCTTTTGCAAAGTGCAAACAAGTGAGGCGATGATGCGATCAATTTTCAGCCTGATTTCAGCGATCCTGATCTCTGTGGCTACGCTTGGTGCGGCCCAGGCGCAGGATACCTACAAGGTCCGGCCGGGCGACGTCCTGCGCGTCGAGGTGCTTGAGGACGGGAACCTGAACCGCGACACGCTGGTGCGGCCCGATGGTCAGATCTCGATCCCGCTGGTCGGCAGCATTGCCGCAGGTGGACGTACCCTGTCAGAGATCCAGGCCGATCTCGCTGGGGCGCTTGCCGGCAGCTTTGCAGCCCCGCCGAATGTCTTTGTCACCATCGGCTCGTTGGCAGAACGGACGACGGGTACCGGCGTTGCCCGCACCATCGCGGTCTATGTGATCGGCGAAAGCGGCGCGCAGGGCAAGGTCGACGTCAAGCCGCGCACGACGCTGCTGCAGCTTTTCGCGCAGATGGGTGGCTTTGGTCCCTTTGCTGCAACAAAGCGCATCCAGTTGCGCCGCACCGCCAAGGACGGCACCGAGCAGGTCTACAACTTCAACTATGATTCCATTCTGGCCGGCGGTTCCGGTGGCACCACCCGTCTGCAGGACGGTGACGTGATCATCGTCCCGCAACGCCACCTCTTCGAGTAAGGCACGACGCACAGATGGTGGGCAAAACGCGCAACCTGCACGGGGCTGTGGTCGGGGCTGCAGCGGGTATGCTGTACCTGCAGGCCCTCCCCTCCCTTGCCCAGGAAA
>JANPKV010000153.1:0-13222 GCA_031426185.1 Rhodobacterales bacterium
GCGCCTGCGTGGATGTCGGTTTCATGCAGATTGTCGGCCATGGCATTCCGCTTGAGGTGCAAGCTGGCCTCGCATCTGCGCTTGATGACTTTTTCGGACTGCCGCTGGATGAGAAAAAGCTCTATCGGGTGCCAGAGTCAAATCGCGGTTACAGCCCGCCCAAGAGCGAATCCTTGTCCCTTAGCCTGGGTGTCGAGTCGGCCAATCGGATGAACGACTTCTTCGAGGCCTTCAATATCGGGACGGAGGCCCGCTCTTTCCCGCATCTTGATCTGGACGAGCGGGACTATGGACTCAACCTTTGGCCCGAGGTCCCCGGATTTGCAGACCGCGTCAGCCGCTATTTCACCGAGGCCCAGAGAGTCGCGAGAACATTGACGACGATCCTGGCCGATGCTCTTGGCGGCGAGAGGGCGTTTTTCGAAGCGATCACCGACCATTCGATCGACGTCTTGCGGATGAACAACTACGCCCTGCCACCGGGAACCGACATCAGCCTTGATGGTGACCTCACCGGCATGGGCGAGCATACCGATTTCGGAATCGTTACCGTGCTTTGGGCAGATCAGGTGGCTGGGCTGCAGGTCCTCGACAAGTCCGGCATTTGGCATGATGTCATGCCAGGCGATGGCGCCTTACTGGTCAATCTAGGCGACCTGACCGCCCGTATTACCAATGATCGGTGGATGTCGACGCTGCACCGCGTCAAGCCGCCCGTGGTGGATGGCACCATCCGCCGCCGCAGGTCTGTGGCGTTCTTTCACGATGGAAATGCTGATGCGGTGGTGGGTACCCTCGACAGCCATATCGACCAGGGCGATGGTCTGGCTTATGAGCCAACAACGGTCCGCGATCATGTGGCAGCCAAGTTGGCGGGTTCGCGTCAGGGCCGCAAGAATCTTTCCGCCGTGCGCGAGGCCGAGCGGGTTCTGGCCTCGGGTGGGCGGCAAGGGTGAGCTGCCCGGCCTTTCTGCTGCTGCACGGGGCTTGGGCGGGGGCGTGGGTTTGGGACAGGGTCGCACCGCAGCTCCGCGCGGCAGGGCATGCAGTTGTGGCACCGGACCTGCCGGGTGGAAATCCAACACCCGACACTGCGGTTTTGGTGGACGACATGGTGAGCCATGCGGTGAGTGTGCTCTCTCCAGTGGATCGACCATGGATCGTCGTTGGGCATTCAGGGGGTGGTATTGTAGCCACCATGGTGGCCGAAGTCTTGGCGACGCAGCGGCCCGACACCATCGTGAGGCTGGTCTATCTTGCTGGCATGATGCTGCCCAGCGGCATGGATTTCCCGCAGGCCTGCCGACTGGCAGGCTCAACCCCGCCGCAAGGCATTGAGCCGTTTCTGCGACCAACCCCCGATGGCCGCGCGACCTGGGTTCCGCCCGATGCCGCCGCAGAGATCTTCTTTCATTGCGCCGATCCGGACGACGCCAAAGCGGCCGCCGACAAGCTTTGCCCGCAACTCGACACCAGCTGGATGATCGTCCCAAAATGGACCGAGGCCGGTGCTGGAAAGGTCCCCCGACTGTACATCGAGGCCTTACAAGATCGGTCGGTCCCGATATCGGTGCAGCGCACCATGCAGCGTCTGCTCCCGGGGGCGCGAATCGCCAGTCTTGACACCGACCACGCGCCGCAACTGTCGTGCCCCAACGATCTGGTGCGGCTCCTAATTGATTTTGCCCGCGCGGGTCAGTGAGGGGGCCAAAGATACGGTGGCAGGCTTACGCCAAGGCCAAGATATCTGGGTCCGTCCGGGACATGACCGCTGCGGCACGTCAGCGCCCTGCCTGTATTTCAGGGCATCTTGCGCCCATAAAGCTCCAACCTGTGCCAGGCGATGTCATACCCCAGTTCTGCGGCGATCTCTGCCTGCAGTTGTTCGATGCGCGGCGAGTGGAATTCGACCACCGCACCGGTGTCGAGGTCGATCAGGTGGTCGTGGTGTTGGCGGTCGGCCAGTTCGAACCGCGCACCGGACCCGTCGAATTCGTTGCGCAGCACGGTCCCGGCCTTTTCCAGCATCGCCAGGGTCCGGTACACCGTAGCCTGCGACACCGAGGGGTCTTGTTGGCGCGCGCGGGTCAGGATGTCTTCGGCGCGGGGATGGTCGGACGCCTCACGCAGCACATGCAGGATGGCCAGCCGTTGCCGGGTCACGCGCACGCCATCGGCGCGCAGATCGGTTTCCGGGGTGGCGTTCACATCGGTCATGGTCAGGCTTTTACATGACGCTGGCATGGTAATCAAGATTGAGAAGCATTTGCATATAGCTTGACATTCTGCAAATCGTTCGCATTATCAGGTCAACTTTGCCGAAAGGATGAATCGATGCGTAGTCTGCCCTTTGCTGCGGTGCTTGCCGCTTTATCCTGTGCGCCGGCCCTTGCCGACGAATTCAAGGTCGTGACGACCTTTACTGTCATCGCCGACATGGCGCGCAATGTGGCGGGCGACCATGCCGCCGTGGTTTCCGTCACCAAACCCGGCGCCGAAATTCATGGCTATGAGCCGACACCGCGCGATCTGGTGGCGGCGCAGGATGCTGATCTGATCTTGTGGAACGGCATGAACCTTGAACGCTGGTTTGAACAGTTCCTGGGAAATCTGGGCGACATTCCATCGGCCACGCTGTCGGATGGCGTAGAGCCGATGCCGATCCGTGGCGGCGCGTATGAAGGCAAGCCAAACCCGCATGCCTGGATGTCGCCGGTGTCGGCGCAGATCTATGTGGACAACATCGCTGCTGCCCTTGCTGCGGCCGACCCCGAAAACGCCGCCGCATATGCCGCCAATGCCGCCGCCTACAAGGCACAGATCGCAGCGGCGCTTGACCCGCTGGTTGCGGCGATCGCGACGGTGCCCGAGGACAAGCGCTGGCTGGTGACCTGCGAAGGCGCGTTCAGCTATCTTGCCCGTGATCTGGGTCTGCGCGAGGCGTATCTGTGGCCGATCAACGCGGACGCAACCGGGACGCCGCAGCAGGTGCGCGGCGTGATCGACGCGGTGCGCGCCAACGCCATTCCGGTGGTGTTTTGCGAAAGCACAGTCAACACTGACCCCGCCGAACAGGTGGCACGCGAAACCGGGGCGGCCTATGGTGGGGTGCTTTATGTCGACAGCTTGTCGGAGGCGGACGGCCCGGTGCCGACCTATCTGGACCTGCTGCGCGTGACGACCGAGACGATTGCCAAAGGACTGACAGAACGTGCCGAGAACTGAACCTTGAGCGACCGCATTGCCCTGACCGACACCAGAAACGCGGGCCTATGGGCGCGCGGCGTCAACGTTTCGTACCGCACCGGGCTGACCGCCCTGCGCGATGCCAGTTTTGCCATTCCGCGCGGGTCGATTGCCGCATTGGTGGGCGTGAACGGGGCAGGAAAATCGACGTTGTTCAAGGCGATCATGGGGTTCTTGCCAGTCACCGACGGTGAGATCGGCATTCTGGGCCAATCGGTCAAGGCGGCTTTGAAGGCCGGGCTCGTGGCCTATGTCCCGCAGGCCGAAGAGGTGGACTGGACCTTCCCGGTGCTGGTCGAGGATGTGGTGATGATGGGTCGCTATGGCCACATGGGCTTTTTGCGCATGCCCAAGGCGGCAGATCATACCGCAGTGGCGCAGGCGCTGTCCCGTGTCGGCATGAGCGATTTTCGCAAGCGGCAGATCGGTGAGTTGTCGGGCGGCCAGCGCAAGCGGGTGTTTCTCGCCCGCGCATTGGCGCAAGACGGTCAAGTCATCTTGCTGGATGAGCCGTTCACCGGCGTCGACGTGCAGACCGAAGAGGCGATCATCCGTCTGTTGCGCGAATTGCGCGACGAAGGCCGGGTGATGCTGGTGTCGACCCATAATCTTGGATCCGTGCCGGAGTTTTGCGATCAGGTGGTGCTGGTCAAGGGCACGGTGCTGTTTTACGGTCCGACCGAGACCACCTTTACGCGTGACAACCTTGAGGCGGCCTTTGGCGGCGTGCTGCGGCATTTCGTGCTGGGCGGGGCCGATCTGCATGACGACGCCGACGCCCGCCGCGTCACCATTCTGACCGACGACGAACGCCCGATGGTGATCTACGACGACCGCACCCAGAAGGCCAAGACATGAGCCTTCTGCTGGAACCCTTCAGCTATGGCTACATGACCAATGCCATGTGGGTGTCGGCATTGGTCGGGGGCGTTTGCGCGTTTCTGTCGGCCTACCTGATGCTGAAGGGCTGGTCGCTGATCGGTGACGCATTGAGCCATGCAATCGTGCCGGGGGTGGCGGGGGCCTATATGCTGGGCCTGCCGTTTGCGGTGGGAGCATTCCTGTCGGGCGGGCTGGCGGCCGCGACAATGCTGTTCCTGAACCAGCGGACGGGGCTGAAAGAGGACACCATCATCGGCATCATCTTCACCTCGTTCTTCGGGCTGGGGCTGTTCATGATCTCGGTCTCGCCGACGCCGGTGGACGTCAAGACGATCATTCTGGGAAATATCCTGGCCATCTCGCCTTCCGACACCCTTCAACTGGCGATCATCGGCTTTGTGTCGCTGGCGATCCTGCTGGCCAAATGGAAAGATCTGATGGTGGCGTTCTTTGACGAAAACCACGCGCGGACCATCGGCCTGCGGCCCGAGCGGTTGAAGTTCCTGTTCTTCGTGCTGCTGTCGGCCTGTTGTGTGGCCGCCTTGCAGACCGTCGGCGCGTTTCTCGTAGTGGCAATGGTGGTCACACCGGGGGCGACGGCCTATCTGTTGACCGACCGCTTTCCGCGCCTGATCGCCCTGTCGGTGGCGATCGGGTCAGTGACCAGCTTTGTCGGGGCCTATGTCAGCTTTTTCCTTGATGGCGCAACCGGAGGGGTGATCATCTGCCTGCAAACGACGCTGTTCCTGCTCGCATTCGTGTTTGCCCCAAAGCACGGAATGCTGGCCGCCCGACGTCGCGCCACCGCCGTGCTGAAAGAAGCCGCGTGATGGATTGGCTGACCCCGTTCCAGTTTCCGTTCATGCAGAACGCCTTTTGGGTGGCGCTGTTCATCGCCCCGCCGACCGCTTTGTTGTCGTGTTTTCTGGTGCTGAAGGGCTGGTCGCTGATGGGCGACGCCATCAGCCACGCGACACTGCCCGGCATCGTCATCGCCTACATCCTCAATCTGCCCCTGATCATCGGGGCGTTCGCGGCCGGCATGTTCTGCGCGCTTGCCGTGGGGTTTCTGGGCGACAACAGCCGGGTCAAGCGCGACACGGTGATGGGCGTGGTGTTTTCCGGCATGTTCGGCTTTGGCATGGTGCTTTACACAAAAGTGGAAACCGACCTGCATCTTGATCACATACTGTTCGGCAACATGCTGGGGGTAGGGCCCGAGGACTTGTGGACGGCGGGGCTGGTGGCGCTTGGCGTCTCGGCGGTGCTGCTGGCCAAGTGGAAGGACCTGCTGATGCACGCCTTTGATCCCGCCCATGCGCGGGCCATCGGGCTGCGGGTGGGGGTGTTGCATTATGGTCTGCTGGCAGTGATTTCGCTGACCATCGTGGCCACGCTCAAGGCGGTGGGGCTGATCCTGGCGATCGGCTTGCTGATCGCACCGGGCGCCATCGCATTCCTGCTGGTGAAGGAGTTCCGCACCATGCTGGTGGTGGCGGTGACGGTGACGGTCGCCGCGATGCTGGGCGGGGTCTATCTGTCGTTCTGGCTTGATAGCGCGCCTGCGCCCACCATCATCCTGCTGTTGTCGGGCGGGTTTGTTGTGGCTTTCCTTTGGCGGCAGTACCGAGGGCGCGGCAAGGCGGCACCCGTCCGATCCACCACGGACAAGTCGACAACCACCATCGTCGATCCGCTTTGAAAGACACCCTGACAGCGACGGCATCAGGATCCGTCACCAGCCGGCCCGCACAGCTACGCCGGGGTGTCGCTTTGCGGCCCGTGGTCAATAACCTGGCGAATCTCGGCTGCAACTGAATCGATGATGGCGTTGAGGGCCGCCTGGGCACCGTCAGGATCACCGCGTCCGATCGCATCGCTCAGGTCGCGGTGAATGGGAAACGAGGCCAGACCGAAGGCGCTGCGGCTGAAGGGGGCATCTTCGGACCGCTCGAACGCATGGTCAAGATGGGCAAGAAGCTGGCCGAAAAGCGGATTTCCCGATGCATCGCTGATCGCCGCATGAAAGGCCATGTCGGCTTCGCGGTAATGCAGCCCCGCATCGACGATACCAAGAAGCGTATCGCAAAGTGCGGCAATCTCCTGGCGCTGCGCGGTCGTCGCAAATTCGGCCGCGCGACGCACCGCGCCCGTCTCCAGCACGCGCCGCACATCCAGAAGACGCAGCAACGCCTCACCCTCCAACCTGATCATGGTGGGCAAGGGACCTGCCGAGGACTGCACGCGGGCCGTCAGATAGGTCCCGTCACCCCGCCTGCGCCGGATGATGCCAAGGCCTTCCCAACGGTTCATCGCCTCGCGGATGGTGGAGCGTCCGATCCCGAGCGAGGCCGCCATCGCGACCTCTGGCGGCAGGCGGTCGCCGATGCCAAGGCCCGCCTGTTCGATCATCGCCACCAGCGCATCCTGCACCGCAACGCCCTTGCCGGGCGAATCCAGGGGGACGAGGAATTGCAGCGCTTGGCGGGTCATGCGACCGACTTTTGCATCCTCGGCAGGATCGTGGCAAGTGCCGCGACCAGAAGGTCCATCTGGGAGGCAGTATTGTAGCCTTGGGCCGACACCCGCACGATCGTGTGGTCCTGCCAGTCGTAACAGGGAATTTCGATCCCATGGTCGTTCAGCAATGCCAGCTTTAGCGCCATCGGATCGCAGCGCGGCACCGGCATCGCAGCCATCTGCGGCGCGCAGAATTCCGGGCTGCACAAAGGCGCAAGGCCGGTCAGCGACGCCACCCGCCGGGCGGTGTCCTGCACAAGATCCCGGCAGCGGGCGGCGACCGTATCCCAGCCGTGCTGGCGGCGAAAAGCGATCGCGTCCGGAACCGTCAGCCAGGCCGACGGGTCGCGGGTCCCTTGCATCTCCAGTCCGTCAATGAAGGGTGTGTTGCCAAAGACGCCCTTTGTGCCGGGCAGGCGGGCATCTTCTGTCCAGCCATGACTGATCACCAGCGGGTTGATCCGGGCCTGCAACGCGCGCCGGACATAGAGGAAGGCCGACCCCTTGGGGGCCATCAGCCATTTGTGGCAGTTGCCCGAATAGTAATCGGCATCCAGCGCGTTCAGATCCAGCGGGATATGTCCGGGCGTATGCGCGCCGTCGATGACGGTCGCGATGCCGCGCGCGCGGGCCTCTGCCACGACAGCCTCGATGGGAAAAACCAGCGCCGTCGCAGAGGTGATGTGGCTCAGGAACAGAACGCGTGTGCGCGGCGTGATGCCTGCAAGAACCGCATCGGTGAAGGACTGCGCGTCGGTCAGCGGCAGCGGTATGGTCACATGCACGACGCGCGCACCCGACCGCCGCGAGACATAGGCCCAGGTCTTGTCCAGGGCGGCATATTCGTGGTCCGTCGTCAGGATCTCGTCGCCTGGACCCAGATCGAGTGACTGCGCCACGATGTTCAGACCCTCGGTCGCATTGGTCAGCCCCACGAGGTCATCGGGCATCGCCCCGATTTCGGCTGCCATGGCCGTGCGCGCATCACGCATCCAGCCCGACAAACCCCGCAAGGGGTCCAGAAACGCGACCGGCTGGCGTTCCAGTTTCAGCTGCCACGCTTGATAGGCCTCAAACACCGGGCGAGGGCAGGCCCCGAATGAGCCATGGTTCAGGAACGTCACCTGCGGGTCGATCAGGAAAAGAGAAGCGAGGTTATCGGCCATTCATCGCCCCTTCAGCGTCGGATCAAGCGCATCGCGCAGCCCATCGCCAAAAAGCGTGGTCGCCAGAACCGTGATTGCCAGCGCAGCCGTCGGGAAAACTGCCAGATGCCAGTAGAAATACATGAAGTTCATCCCCGTATTGATCATCTGCCCCCAGCTGGGCGTGGGTGGCGGCACGCCGATGCCAAGAAAGCTGAGAGAGGCCTCCAGCATCATTGCCAGCGGAATCGCCAGCACGAAGCCCACGATGATGGGCGAGATCGAGTTGGGAATAAGGTGGCGGCGGATGATATAGCCAGGGGTAGCCCCCAGCGCCTGCGCCGCGCGCACAAATTCCTTTTCCTTGAACGCCTTGATCTGCGCACGCACCAAGAGGCAGACCTGCACCCAGCCAAACAGGGCCGCGATCAGAACGATGGTAAAGAACCCGCCTTGCGTCAGCGCGCCGAGCAACATTGCGGCCAGAAGCGGCGGCACCACCGAGAACAGCTCGATCAGGCGCATCACCACCCAGTCCGCACGGCCCCCGTAATAGCCCGCAATGGCACCGAGCGGGATGCCGATCAGCACCGAGAACGCGGCTGCGGTGAACCCGATGGTCAGCGAGACGCGCGCGCCATAGACGATACGCGTAAAGAAATCGCGCCCCAGATCGTCGACCCCGAACCAGAATTCACCTGACGGAAAGCTGAGCGCCTGGGTCAGAAACGACTGGTCCGACGGGCCGGTCTTGGTGATCAGGGGCGCAAAGGCCGCCATCAGCACCAGAATCGTCAACACGCCCCCGGCCACCACGGCAGCCTTGTTGGCGGCAAACCTGCGCCACGCAAAGTAAAGCGGGCTGCGCTGTCTTGGGGCGGTCATGGTCGCTGTCATTTGCGGCCCTCGCCGAAACGGATGCGCGGGTTCAGCAACGCATAGACGATGTCCGAGATGAGATAGGCCAGGCAGAACATCAATGTGATCAGAAGGATGAGCGCCATCTCCAGGGGGTAATCGCGAAGCTCGATGCTCGAGACAAAGTAGGCGCCAAGTCCTGGCACCCGGAACATCGCCTCGACAAAGATGGAGCCGGTCGCCGTGCCGATGAACATCGGCAAAAACACCGTGACCATCGGCAAGGCGGCATTTCGCAAGACATGCTGAAAGATGATCCGCCGCTCGGAAAGACCCTTGGCGCGCAACACGGTGACAAAGGGCTTGTTCAGGACGTCCAGCATGGCGGAGCGGGTATAGCGCGCATAGGTCGCCATCGGGATCGTCGCATAGGCGATGACGGGCAAAATCCAGCTGTTCGGTTTGCCCCAACCCGATGACGGCAACCAGTTCAACCAGACGGCAAAGACCAGGATCAGCATCATCGACGTGACAAAGACCGGGATCGTCAGTCCAAGCGTGGCAAAAGCCGAGGCGAGGTAGTCGATCCAGGTGTTGCGCCGCAGTGCTGCAGCCATGCCGAGCAGAATTCCCAGCGGTGCCCCGATGACAACGCCAAGCCCCCCAAGCAGCAGGCTTGGCGGCCAAGCGCGGGCCAGGAGGTCCACCACCGTCTCGCCGGGGCTTTGGAACGGGATCCCGAAATCAAATCGCAGAACACCCGCCATATAGCTGAAATACTGGACATAGAGCGGGCGGTCCAACCCCAGGCTCGCGTTCAGCTTTGCCTTGACAGCGTCCGACACCGGCATGTCGTTCCCGTCGAATGGCCCTCCGGGGACGGCGTGCATCATCAGGAAGATGATCACCGAGACAACAAAGAAGGTCAGGGCAATCGACGCAAGGCGGCCAAGGATGAAGCGCATCATGTGACGATCGCCTCGACGAAATGATCATCCGCAACCGCGACAAGTTGTGGCTCCGCGCTCGGCCCGCCGGGCGCAAAAAGATCGCGCTGGGCCAGACGTGGCGAACGGGAGGCAAGATCCGCGCGCGACAGAAATGTGCGGGTCCGGCGCAGGCGCGGGTTCAGGACCGGGATCGCATCCAGAAGCGACCGGGTATAGGGGTGGCGCGCATCGGTAAAGATCGTCTCGGTCCGGGCGTGCTCCACCACGCGCCCATTGAACATGACTGCCACCTTGTCGGTCAGCGACCGCACGACGCTCAGGTCATGGCTGATGAACAGGATCGACAGGCCCATTTCGGCCTGCAGATCCAAAAGCAGGTTGATGATCTGCGCCTTGACGGACACATCAAGTGCCGAGGTCGGCTCGTCTGCCACCAGCACCGTCGGACGCAGGATAAGCGCCCGCGCAATGGCGACGCGCTGGCGCTGACCGCCCGACAGCTCATGCGGATACCGGTTGCCGTAGCTGCGGTCCAGACCGACGCGCTGCAGCCAGCCAAGTGCCTGATCCGCCTGATCGGACGCCGACCCGACATTGTGGATGTGCAGCGGCTCCGCCACGATCTGGCCAAGCGTCATCATCGGATCCAGCGCGGAATAGCTGTCTTGAAACACCACCTGCATCTTGCGGCGAAAGGGCTTCAGCGCGGCGTGGTCCATCGCGGTAATGTCGGTCCCGTCGACAAGGATCTGTCCCGCAGAAGGCTCAACCAGCCGCATCGCCATCATGCCGGTCGTGGTCTTGCCCGACCCGCTTTCGCCGACCAGCCCCAGGATGGCATTGCGGGGCAGGGTCAGCGATACGTCCATGACCGCGTGATGGTCGACATTCGTGGTGCGCCAGCCGTTGCGGACAGGCAGCGAAAAGGTCTTGGAGAGATGACGCAGTTCAAGTGCCGGTGTGACGGTCATTGCAGTCTCCAGCAGGCGGCCTGGCGGGCGTGGCCGATCGCGGCAAAGGCAGGGGCCTCGGCGCTGCATTTCGCATCTGCCTGATCGCATCGTGGATGAAAGGGGCAACCGGTTGGCGGGTTTGCGGGATTGGGCGACGCGCCCTTGATCTCGACCAGACGCCGGCGACCGGCGATCTGTCCCGGCATGGAAAGCAAAAGCGCGCGGGTATAGGGATGGGCGGGGGCATCGAAGATGTCCTGCACCGGTCCTTCTTCCATCACGCGGCCCCCATACATCACGACGACACGGTCAACGGTTTCCGCTATGACGCCCAGATCGTGGGTCACCATGATGAGTCCCATGCCGAATTCGGACTGCAAGTCCTTGATGAGTTGCAGAATCTGCGCCTGAATGGTCACATCCAGCGCGGTGGTCGGCTCGTCTGCGAACAGAATCTGCGGACGGCAGGACAGTGCCATCGCGATCATTGCCCGCTGCAACATGCCACCCGACAACTGGTGCGGGTAATTGTCCAGAACACTGGCGGGGTTCTTGATCTCCACCCGCTTCAAAAGAAGTTCCGCCTCGGTCCTGGCCTCTGCTTTCGACGCGGGGCGGTGCGCCTGGATCGTCTCGATGATCTGGTGGCCGATGGTGAAGACCGGGTCAAAGGCCGTCATCGGATCCTGAAAGATCATCGCGGCCACGCGGCCACGGATCTGGGAAAGCTCTCGCTTGGATGCCTTGCGCATGTCGGTGCCGGCGAGGGAAAGCCTGCCTGCCACGATCCGCGCAGGTGGTTCGCGCAAAAGGCGCAGCACGGCCATGCAGGTGACCGACTTGCCGGACCCCGACTCGCCCACGATCCCCAGGCTTTCGCCTGCATCTACATGCAGCGACAGGCCACGCACGGCCTGCACCACACCGTCATGCTGGGCAAAGCTGACGCTCAGGTTCTCGATGTCGACAAGCCGCATGAACCGCCTTTGCAAAGGCTGAGGGAAAAAACCGCGCGCCCCGGACTGGACCGGGGCGCGCGGGACGGTGTTACTTGGTGATATGCGTGTAGAAGTAAAGACCAAGCTGGCGCAGCGGGGTGAAGCCCAGCGTGTTCGGCTCAGTCGCTTCGCCCTTCAGATCCTTGCTGACGACGGTCACCGTGATCGGGTGAACCAGCGGGATCATCGATGCATTGTCGATCAGGATCTGTTCGGCCTGCTGATAAAGAGCCGAACGTTCTTCCCAGACCTTGCCGGCATCGGCGGCGGCGACCAGGTCATCATAGGCCTTGATCTTGTGATCGTGGCGCCCGCCATTGTAGAAAATGCCGTAAAAGTTCGACGGGTCGATGTAGTCATACTCGTAGGGCGCGAGGAACAGGTTGTTCTTCTTTTCCATCATGCCTGCCATCCATTCCTTCTGGGGCAGGATCTTGATGTTCATCGTGATCCCGAGGATGTCTTTGAACTGCGCCTGCAGGTATTGCAGCATCGGGCCCGAGATCGCCCCGTTATAGCCACCCTGATCGCGATACCAGATTTCGACTTCGGGAAAGCCAGCGCCATCGGGGAAGCCCGCCTTTGCCATGTGCTCCTTGGCCTTGGCAGGATCGAAGACGGCTTGCGAGGTGATGGCCTCGTTGTAGCCGGGATAGCCCGGCGGCAGCAGGGATTTGCCCGGGATCGCCAGGTCCTTCAGGACGGTCTGGGTCATCTCGTCGCGGTTGATCGCGTATTGCAGCGCCTTGCGGACATCGATGTTGTCAAACGGTGCCGAGCCAAGATCGAACGAGATGTAGGATACCGCAAACACGGCATTGTTCGTCACCTGATCGGGAAAGCGTTCCTTCACGAAGGGAATTTGCCCCGTGTTCAGAAAGGCAAAATCAGCCTCGCCCGCCATGAAGGCCGGAAGCCCCACTTCGGGTGCGCCAAGCGAGGGGTCGATTTCGACCCGGTCGACCATGGCCTGCCATGGCCCCGTGTAAGAGGGGCTTTTCACCAAGACCATCTTGTTGTTGGATTTCTCCCACGACTCCACCATGAAGGGGCCCGAGGTCACCAGCGTTTCGACATTGGCGGCATATTCGTCGCCATGCACGTCCCAGACGTGTTTGGGCACCGGATACCACAGGCTGACCACGCCTGGCAGATAACCCTTTGGCGTTTCGGTCACGACTTCGATCGTCTTATCATCCACGGCACGGATGCCGAGTGTGGCCACATCGGCCGTGCCTTCCGTCACCGGACCCCAGTTCTTGATCCCGCCCGCATAGCCCCAGTACCAGGCGAAGTCGTAGCCTGTCGTTGCGGCACGCTGCATCGCAAAGATGTAGTCGTTCGCGACCAGTGGCGCGCCATCGCTCCATACAAGGCCGTCGCGCAGCTTGAATTTCCAGGTCAGGCCATCCTCCGACTGGGTCCAGCTTTCGGCGGCCATGGCGTTCAGTTCGAAGTTCTTGTCGAAACTGGTCAGGGGCAGCTGCACCACTTCGGGGTTGCCTGCGCGGGCATAGACGGTTTTCATATAGTCCATGTAGGTGCCGCTGGTGGTGTCACCGACACTGTAGACGGTTGTCTGGGCGGCGACCGGGCCGGACAGCAGCGCGGCTGTCACCAGCGCGCCCGCCATTCTGCGAAATGATATCATGCGTTCCTCCTTGCTGACG
>JANPKV010000154.1:0-9092 GCA_031426185.1 Rhodobacterales bacterium
GAACTTGGCCGCGACGGCGTTGGTCGCGTCCATGTAGCCGAACGAGGTGGTGAAGATGATGTTGCAGCCCGACAGTGCCATCTGGGTCAGCACGCGTTCGGCATCGGCACCTTCCGGCACGTTTTCCTGAAACGCGATCTCGACCTTGTCCCCGAACTCTTCCTGCACCGCCAGCGCACCCTGGTGGTGCTGGTAGGTCCAGCCGCCGTCGCCGATCGGCCCGACATAGACAAAGCAGGCCTTTGTCTTGGCATGGCTTTCCGCAAAGGCCGCGCCGCCAAGGGCAAGGCCAAGGCCCAGCGTCGCTGTCGCCAGAAGATGTCTGCGTTTCATGATCGTCTCCCTGCTTTATGGGGACTGAAGCAGCCCCGGTGTGTCAGTCGTCGTAAGATACCTCAGCGCGAGGCGTGAAAGTTCTGGCCCAGGCAGGCCGGAGCCGCCAATGCCGCTTTTCCACGCCCTGAGGACATGATGACCAGCACCAAGATCGTTATCAGATATGGTGCCATGGACAAGTATTCGACCGGAATCGCCGACCCCGCCGCCTGAAGGTTCAGCTGCAATACCGAGATCCCGCCGAAAAGGTAGGCACCCGCCAGGACGCGCCAGGGTTTCCAGCTGGCAAAGACCACGATCGCCAGCGCAATCCACCCCGCGCCCGCCGTGATCCCGTCCGTCCATTGCGGCACCCGCACGAGGCTGAGATAGGCGCCGCCAAGGCCCGCCATCGCCCCGCCGAAGAGGATCGCCAGAACCCGGATCCGCGTCACCTTGTAGCCCAGCGCATGCGCCGCGTCATGGCTTTCGCCCACCGCGCGCAGCACGAGGCCGGTGCGGGTCGAGCGCAGCACCCACCAGACCGCCGCCACCACCGCGACCGACAGGTAGACCACCCAGTCATGGCTGAAAAGCACCGTGCCCAGAAACGGAATCTCGGCCAGCGGCCCGAACGGCACATCGCCGGTCACCGGCGGCTTGATCCCGACATAGCCCTGCCCGATCAGCGACGACAGGCCCAGCCCGAACAGCGTCAGTGCAAGCCCCGTCGCGACCTGGTTGGTCAAGAGATACTGCGTCAGAAGCGCAAAGATCAGCGCCAGCGCCGCCGCCCCGAGCGCACCGCCGACAAAGCCCACCAGCGGGCTTCCCGATTCCACCGCGGCGACAAAGCCGCAGATCGCGCCCATGATCATCATCCCCTCGACCCCAAGGTTGAGGACGCCCGCCTTTTCGACCACCAACTCGCCGATGGCGGCAAGGATGATCGGAACCGAAGCCACGATCACCGAGGCCAGAAGAAGTGCCGGGTCAATGCTGCCGAACATCATGCCTCCACCTTGGTTGAAAGCCGGACCCGGAAGTTGGTCAGCACATCGCTGGCCAGAAGGAAGAACAACAGCATCCCCTGGAACGCCTGGATCGCCGCCGAGGGCAGGCCAAGGTTGGTCGCGGCCATCTCGCCGCCGATATAGGTGAGCGCCATCAAAAGCCCGGCGAACAGGATGCCCACCGGGTTCAACCGGCCAAGGAAGGCCACGATGATCGCGGTAAAGCCGTAGCCCACGTTGAAGTCGATGGTGATCTGCCCCGCGGGCCCGGTCACCTCGAACAGCCCCGCAAGCCCCGCCAGCGCGCCCGAAATGCCAAGGCACAGGATCACCAGCCGGTTCGGCGCCACCCCGGCAAAGCGTGCGGCGCGCGGCGCCTGCCCTGCCAGCTTGATCTGGAACCCGAGGATATGGCGCTGCAACAGCACATAGGCCGCGATCACCGCGATGAAGGCGGCGACCACGCCCCAATGCATGCCCGTCCCGGCGATCAGTTCGGGGTTGGACGCCGCCGGATAGCCCGAGAAGTTGCGGCTGCCGGGAAAGCCCGAGCCTTCGGGGTTGCGCAGAAAGCCGGTCGCGGCCTTGGCAAGGATGGTCTGCGCCACATAGACCAGCAGCAGCGACACCAGGATCTCGTTGGTGTTGAACTGCGTCTTCAGGATCGCCGGGATCATCGCCCAGGCCCAGCCGCCAAAGGCACCCGCCAGCACCATGACCGGATAGATCATTCGGTTTTCCGTGGGGTAAAGCGCCAACCCGACCGAAGCGCCGATGATCGCCCCCATGATGTACTGCCCCTCCGCCCCGATGTTCCAGATGCCCGCCCGGAACCCCAGCGACAGCCCCAGCGCGATCAGGATCAAAGGCCCCGCCTTCACCAGAAGCTGGCCGCGAAAGTAGAAGGCGAACTCGCCGAACAGGGGGTCCCAGAAGATCGTCCGGATCGCCTCGACCGGGTTCTTGCCCAGAAGCGCGAACATGATCCCGCCCGCGATCATGGTCAGTATCACCGCCAGAAAGGGCGAGGCTTTTTGCCAGAAAGCCGAAGGCGAGGGCCGTCGCTCCAGCCTCAGCATGGGCATGGCTTTCGGTCTGCGGCTTCCAGAAATCTTGGCTGCGCCTCAATGGCCATGATGCGCCACCTCCATGCCATGTGTCCCGCCCATCATCAGGCCGATCTCGTCCACCGTCAGGCCCTGTACCGGTCTTGTCGGCGTCAGCCGCCCGCCGTTCAGCGCGGCGAAATCGTCAGCGATCTCCAAAAGCTCATCCAGGTCCTGGCTGATCACCACCACCGCGGCCCCACCCGCCGCGCGGTCCAGGATCGCCTGCCGGATCGCTGCCGCCGCCGCAGCGTCAACGCCCCAGGTCGGCTGGTTGATCACGATGACCGAAGGCGTCTGGCTCAACTCGCGCCCGACGACGAATTTCTGCAAATTCCCGCCCGACAGCGCACGCGCCGCCACATGCGTCCCGGGCGTGCGGACGTCGAAATCCTTGACGATCCCGGCCGCAAAGCTTTCGGTCGCCGCCCAGTCGATGAACCCCCGCCTCGTCAGCCCCTGGCGCACCGCCCCCGACAAAAGCGCGTTTTCCACCAGGCTCATGTCGGGCGCCGCCGCATGGCCAAGGCGCTCTTCCGGTGCGGCCACAAGTCCTGCGCGCCGCCGGTCCGACGGTCCCTGATTGCCCACCGCAACGCCTGCGATCCGGACCGCGTTCGCCGCCGATTTCAGTTCACCCGATAGCGCGAGCAGCAATTCGTCCTGGCCGTTCCCCGCGACACCCGCGATCCCCAGCACCTCGCCCTTGCGAACCGCAAAGCCGATATCGCGCAGGGCCGTCCCGAACGGGATGGGCGAGGCGACCGACAAGCCGGTCACTTCCAGCGCAACCTCGCCTTTTGCCCGCCCGGCGCGCAAAGGCGGCGTCAGCACCGTGCCCACCATCAGTTCCGCCATTTCGCGCGCGGTTCTTTCACGCGGGGTACAGGTCGCCACCACCTTGCCGCGCCGGAGGATCGTGGCCTCGTCACATAGTGCCCGGATTTCTTCCAGCTTGTGCGAGATATACAGGATCGCCGTGCCTTCTGACGCCAGCTGCCGCAAGGTCTTGAACAGGATATCGACCTCTTGCGGCGTCAGCACGGAGGTCGGCTCATCCATGATCAGCAGCTTGGGGTCCTGCAGCAGGCAGCGGATAATCTCCACGCGTTGCCGTTCGCCGGCCGACAGGTCGCCGACGCGCCTTGCGGGGTCGAGCGGCAGGCCATAGGCGTTCGACACCTCGCTGATCCGCCCCGCGAGGGCGCGCATCGGCGGCGGGTTTTCCATCCCGAGGGCCACGTTTTCCGCCACGTTCAGCGCCTCGAACAGGCTGAAGTGCTGAAACACCATCGCGACCCCGGCGGAGCGCGCCTGGCTGGGCTTTGCGGGCGCATAGGCTTGGCCGCGCAGGATCATGGTGCCGCTGTCGGGCCGCAACAGGCCGTAGATCATCTTGACCAGGGTCGACTTGCCCGCGCCGTTTTCCCCCAGCAGGGCATGCACCTCGCCTTCGGATATCTGAAACGACACGTCGCTGTTGGCGATGACGCCGGGATAGGCCTTGGTCACGCCGTCGACACTCAGAAGCAGTTTGCCGGTCATGCTGTCCGCTCCTGCATGGATGTCGCCTGTCTTGCGGCAAGGAAATCTGCGGCGACGCCGACCGCGATCGCCTGGGGATGCTTGCCAAGGGTCGGGTCCCCTATCGGGCACCTGATGCGGGCGACTGATGCGGGCTGATGCCCCAGGGCCACCAGCCGCGACCGGAACCGGACCCATTTGGTGGCCGACCCGATCAGCCCGCAACGGGCAAAGCCATGCGCCAGCAGCCGGTGGCAGAGGTCAAGGTCCAGGGCGTGGGAATAGGTCATGATCAGATGCTCGGCCGATGCCGGGGCATGCGCGACCAAAAGCCCGGGTTCGGCTGCGGCAACCACGGTCACGCCGTCCGGCACCGGATCCGCAAACCGGTCGGGGGCCACATCGACCCAGGTGATCGCCACGCCGGGCAATGGTGACAGCACCGCCACGACCGCCCGCCCGACATGCCCCGCCCCCCAGACCCAGACCTGCCGTTCCGCCCGTGCGACGGGTTCGATGAACCACCCCTGCACCAGTGCGGGCCGCGGCATCGCCCCTTCACCCCGTGCCTGCGCGATCAACCGCTTCACGGCCAGGGGCATCATCTCGCCCCCTTCGACGCGTCGGGCGACGCAACCAGCCAATGCCGCTGGCAAGGTGTCGAACACCTCGCTCAGCACCGTTACCGCCCCGCCGCAGCATTGGCCGAGCGACGGCCCCAGCGCCACGCGGTCAAGCCCCGTGCCCCGCCTGTCGCAAAGCATCTTTCGCGCCCGCCGCAGCGCTTCCCATTCCAGTGCGCCGCCGCCAATGGTCCCCGATTGCCCATCAGCCCAGACAAGCATCGACGCCCCCACTTCGCGCGGGGAGCTGCCGGCGTGGGCGGCGATCACCACCCTTGCCACCCGGTCATGTGCCGTCAGTGCCGCGCGCAGGGCGTCAAGATCAAACATCGCCCGTCACCCGCCGGACCGCGCGTAAGACTTCTTCGGCCGTCGCGGGGGCGTTCAGCGCGGGATAGACGGTGCCGTCGCCACAGGCGGCCACCGCATCCGACAACGCCATCAGCACCGAAATCCCCAGCATCAAGGGCGGCTCTCCCACTGCCTTGGACTTGCCGACGGTATCTTCGGCATTCCGGCGGTCCCACAGGGCGACGTTGAATATCCGGGGCCGGTCCGAGCAGGCGGGGATCTTGTAGGTACTCGGCGCATGGGTCGCCAGCCGGCCCTTGGCATCCCACACCAGTTCCTCGGTCGTCAGCCACCCGGCCCCCTGCACGTAGCCGCCCTCGATCTGACCGATATCCAGCGCAGCGTTCAGGCTGGTGCCGGTGTCGTGCAGGATATCTGCCCGAAGAATGCGGTTTTCCCCCGTCAGCCGGTCGATCACCACCTCGGTCACGGCGGCTCCGTAGGCGAAATAGTAGAACGGCCGTCCAATGCCTTTGACCCGGTCCCAGACGATCTTGGGCGTGGCATAAAACCCCGTGGAGGACAGCGAGATCCGGGCCTGGTACACCCAGGCCACCACCTGCGCGAAGCCGTAGACCTCGCCTGCGACCCGCACCGTGCCGTCCACGAAGCGCACCGCCGCCGCCTTGACCTGATGCTTGTCCGCGATGAACTCTGCCATCCGGTCGCGGATCACCTCTGCCGCCTGCCGTGCCGCCATGCCGTTCAGGTCGGAGCCCGAACTTGCGGCCGTGGCAGAGGTATTCGGCACCTTGCCGGTATCGGTCGCGGTGATCTTGATTGTGCCGGTGTCGACCCCGAACACACCCGCCACGACCTGAGCCACCTTCTGGTTCAGGCCCTGACCCATTTCGGTCCCGCCATGGTTCAAGTGGATCGAGCCGTCCTGATAGACATGCACCAGCGCCCCCGCCTGGTTCAGCCAGGTCAGCGTGAAGGAAATCCCGAACTTCACCGGCGTCAGGGCAATCCCCCGCTTCAGGATCGGGCTTTTGTCATTCCAGGCCGCGATTTCTGCCTGCCGCCCCGCCAGATCGCTGGTGCGTTCCAGCGTCGCGACCAGTTCGTGGCCGATGAAATCCTCCACCGGCATCTGATAGGGCGTCGTCTGCACCCGCCGGTCCGGCGGCACCCGGTGCGAGCCGGTCTGGCCCGCCGCCCCGCGTGACGTCTGGTCGACGTCCGGGTCAGCCGCCACCGGCATCGCGTCCGAGCCGACCTGTGGCGTCGCCACGTCGCCGCTTTGCCGGCGGTAGAAATTGATGCGCCTGACCTCCAGCGGGTCGCGCTTCACCACATGCGCGATGTGGTCCATGACGCGCTCAACCCCGAGCATCCCCTGCGGACCGCCAAAGCCGCGAAAGGCGGTGGCGCTTTGGGTGTTGGTCTTCAGGCGGTGAGATTCGATGCGGATGTCGGGCAGGTGATAGCAGTTGTCCGCATGCAGCATCGCCCGGTCGGCCACCGGCAGGCTCAGGTCCTGAGAACAGCCGCAGCGGAACAGATGGGTAAACTCCAGCCCGAGGATCCGCCCGTGATCATCCACGCCAGCCCGGTACAAGATCCGCAGATCATGCCGCTTGCCCGTGATGACCATGTCATCGTCGCGGTCATACCGCATCCGGCAGGGCCGCCCCGTCAGGCGCGCAGCCACAGCACAGGCAATCGCCAAGGCGTTCCCCTGGGATTCCTTGCCGCCAAACCCCCCGCCCATCCGCCGCGTTTCCACCCGCACCGCGCTCATCGGCAGATGCAGGGCATGGGCGACCTTGTGCTGCACCTCGGTCGGGTGCTGGGTCGAGGACAGCACATGCATCCCGTCTTCCTGCGGGATCGCGGCAGCAACCTGGCCTTCAAGGTAAAAGTGTTCCTGGCCGCCGACCTCCATCGTCCCTTCGACACGGTGCGCGGCGCCAGAGATCGCCCGCGCGGCATCCCCCTTGGCCCAGACGATGGGACCTGATTCGAACCTGCTTCCTGCTGCCATCGCGTCATCCACCGTCAGGATCGCGGGCAGTTCGCGGTAGCTGACGCGGCCCAGGACGGCAGCCTTGCGCGCGGCAAGATGACTGTCGGCGACGACCAGGAACACCGGCTGGCCCAGATAGTGGACGCGGCCCACCGCCAAAAGCGGCTCGTCATGCGCCGAGGGGCTGCAATCGGGCATGTCCGGCAAATCGGCCGCCGACACCACCGCGACGACCCCCGGCGCGCGGCGCACCGCGTCAAGGTCGATCCCCGTGATCTCGCCATGCGCCACGCCTGCGAGCCCGAACGCCAGATGCAGCGTGCCCGCGGGCAAGGGCACGTCGTCCAGATAGCGCGCAGCCCCGGTGACATGCAGCGGGGCCGAGTCGTGGGGCAGGGAAAGACCGGCGCTCATGCCGTCACCTGCAAGACATCGACCGGCACGCCCGCCAGATCATGGACATAGCGGATCATCATGTTCTGCGCTGTGCGCATCCGGTATTCCGCTGACGCCCGCATATCGCTGAGGGGGGTGAAATCGCCAGCCATCGCAACCGCTGCAGCCTCGGCTGTCGCAAGGGTCCACGGGCTGCCCACCAGCGCCGCCTCGGCCAGCGCCGCGCGTTTCGGTACCCCGGCCATGCCGCCAAAGGCAATGCGCGCCGCGCGCACCACGCCGTCGGCAACCGTGACGTTGAAGCAGCCACAGATGGCCGAGATGTCCTGATCGAACCGCTTGGACAGTTTGTAGCAGCGCAACGCAGGGGCGCTGGCCGGGATCGACACGCCGGCCACGAATTCGCCCGGCCGGCGATCCTGTTTGCGGTAGGCCAGGAAGAACTGCTCCAGCGGCAGGCTGCGCATATCGTCGCCGCGCCGCAGATGCAGGGTGGCGCCCAATGCGATAAGTGCCGGCGGCCCGTCTCCGATGGGCGAGCCGTTCGCGATATTGCCACCGATGGTCGCGGCATTGCGCACCTGCACCGAAGAATACCGCCGCAACAGTTCGGCAAAGGACGGATGCAGGTCGCGCATCGCCTCATGCATATCGGTGATCGTCACGCCGGCGCCGATATGCACGGCGTCACCCTGCCGTTCGATGGCCTGCAAATCCGTGACGCCGTTCAGGAATGCCACGGGCGCAAGGTCGCGGAGCTGCTTGGTGACCCACAACCCGACATCGGTGGCCCCGGCGATCAATGTGGCATCGGGATTGGCCAGATACCACACGGCCAGCTCATCACTGTCGCGCGGGATGAACGCGCCGGGGTAGTTGCCTGCCTGCCCGGACGGCGCGCTGGGGACATTGGCACGGGTGGGATTGGCATCGGCCTTCATCCAGTCGGGTATCGGCGCCGCGACTGCGGCCTCTGCCGCGCGCACGATCGGCGCGTATCCGGTACAGCGGCAAAGATTCCCCGCCAACTGATCGTCGTGATCCGTCCGCCCGTTCAGATGCGCCACCGCCATGGTCACGACGAAACCCGGCGTGCAGAACCCGCATTGCGATCCGTGATGCGCGATCATCGCCTGCTGCACGGGATGCAGCGCGCCGTCCGGCCCGGCGATGCCCTCGACGGTGCGCACCGCTTTGCCATCCAGCTGCGGCAGGAACAGGATGCAGGCGTTCAGCGCCCTGGACCCGGAGGCGTCCGTCACCATGACGGTGCAGGCCCCGCAATCACCTTCGTTGCACCCTTCCTTGGTGCCGGTCAGGCCGCGATCTTCGCGCAGCCAGTCCAGCAATGTCCGCGTCGGGGGTTGCCCCGTGACGCGGACCGGCGTTCCGTTCAGGTGAAACGCGATGTCGTCCATGGATGTCAGTCCGCCGCGGTCTCTGCATTTCAGGCTCGCTGCGTGGCCGCCCGATGCGGCGTAAAGCGGGCCACGCGCCCTTTGTCCCCGTCCGATCAAAGCGCCCGCAACCCGGCATGGCAAGACATATCTCGCGCCCGCCGAAAAAGCCGATTGGGCTTTTCCGTCCCGTAGCCATTCGCTACCCTTGGGCCCATGGCACATCCCCACGGTCCGCCCCGTTTCATCCACCTTCGCGTCCATACCGAACACTCGCTGCTGGAAGGCGCGGTGCCGGTGAAAAAGCTGGTCAAGCTCTGCCAGACGGCGCGGATGCCGGCGGTCGCCGTGACCGACACCAACAACATGTTCGCGGCGCTGGAATTTTCCGAAACCGC
>JANPKV010000155.1:0-6371 GCA_031426185.1 Rhodobacterales bacterium
CCCATCCGCACGAAGCCCAGCAGCCGACCGTTCTCGACCTGAAGTCGATGAACCCGAAAAACACCCGGAGCGCATGAGCATGGCCGACATCAAATCCCTCGACGATCTGAAATCGGCGGTTGACGGCACCCCGGCATCGGCCGCTCCTGCGCCTGCGGCCATCGTGCGTGTCGCTGTGCGCGACAAACTCGGTCGCTCCTACGCGACGGGCAAGCGCAAGAACGCGGTTGCGCGTGTCTGGATCAAGCCGGGTTCCGGCAAGGTCACCGTCAACGGCAAGACGATGGCGGACTACTTTGCCCGTCCGGTGCTGCAGATGATCTTGCGCCAGCCCTTCACCGTCGCCGGTGTCGAAGGCCAATTCGACGTGACCGCCACGGTTGCGGGCGGCGGGCTCTCCGGTCAGGCCGGTGCGGTCAAGCACGGTGTCTCCAAGGCATTGCAGCTTTATGAACCCAGCTTGCGCCCCGCGCTGAAGGCTGCCGGGTTCCTGACCCGCGACAGCCGCGTCGTGGAACGCAAGAAGTACGGCAAGGCCAAGGCGCGCAAGAGCTTCCAGTTCTCCAAGCGCTGATCCAAACAGGTTTATGCAGCGATGCGGGCGTGGTCGAAAGGCTGCGCCCGTTTTGTATTCAGGCCAGCGCGCGCGCCAGCATGTCCAGTGCGTGATCCCGTGCGGCCGCCCGAACCTTGGCGCGACCAAGGGCGCCGAATTCGACCGTTTCGGCCATTGTGGGGTGGCCTTTGCGGGCAAGGCCAAAACAGACGCGGCCTTCGGGCTTGTGTTCGGACCCGCCCGGACCCGCGATGCCGGTGATGGCTATGGCAAGCTCTGCGCCCGACCGCTGTGCGGCCCCATCGGCCATTTCTGCCGCTACCGCTTCGCTGACGGCGCCAGACGCTGTCAACGTTGCCGCCTGCACCGCCAGAAGATCCAGCTTCGCGGCGTTGGAATAGGTGACATAGCCGACCTCGAACACATCAGAGCCGCCGGGAATGTCGGTCAGCGCTGCGGCCACCATGCCGCCGGTGCAGCTTTCTGCGGTGGCGATCCGCTGCCCGCGCGCGCGGGCGGCGGCAAGGATCGCCTCCGGCGTCATCGCATTAGGATCATGTGAAAGAGGGCCGCGGCCAGCAACGTGGCGATGCCGCCGATCAGGCCGGACAACAGGTCATCCAGCATCACGCCGGGCGCGTCGCCTCGCCGGTCGGCTGCCCCGATGGGACCCGGTTTCAGCACATCGAACAGCCGAAAGAACAGAAATGCGGCAAGCCATGCGGGCCAAGGCAGCCAGCCGTCAAAATCCCGCATCCAGAAGGCGGCGGCAGGAAACAAGAGGCAAAGCCACTGGCCCGCCACTTCGTCGATGACGATCTCGCCGGGGTCCTCGCCGGGGCGATCCTTGAGTTCGACGCCGACGGCCCAGAACCCGATCAAAGTCACGGCGATGGTGCACAGGACCAGCACCGGGAAGCCCGCAAAGCGCAGGATCACCACGCCAAGAAACAGCGCCACCAGCGATCCCCAGGTACCGGGGGCAGGGCGCATCAGCCCGACATTGCCAAAGGTCGTCAAAAGCCGGGTCATGGGGTGCCCACCAGAGTTGCCGTAGCCAGCGCTGCGATGCCTTCTTCGCGTCCGGTAAAGCCCAGGCGCTCGGATGTTGTTGCCTTGACGCTGACGCGGTCGGCCTCGACCCCCAAAAGCGCGGCCAGGGTTTCGCGCATCGCCTCGGCATGGGGGCCGATCTTCGGGCGTTCGCAGATCAGGGTGACATCGGCCTGCGTCAGCCGGTAGCCGCGCGCCATGATGCGGTCGGCGGCATGGCGCAGGAAAACGGCGCTGTCGGCGCCCTTCCACTGCGGGTCAGATGGCGGAAAGTGTCGCCCGATATCACCCTCGGCCAAGGCGCCGTAGATGGCGTCGGTCAACGCGTGCATGCCGACATCGGCATCGGAATGACCCAAAAGCGCGCGGTCATGGGCGAGCGACACCCCGCACAAGGTCACGGCATTGCCCGCCGTGAAGGCGTGCACGTCAAATCCATTCCCGACCCGCACATCCAACCCCTGGTTCCCGATCATTCGTTCTGCCCGGGCAAAGTCGTCCGGATGGGTGATTTTGATATTCGTCTCATCACCCTCCACAATTGCCACGTCAAGTCCAGCGCCGCGCGCAACCGCAACATCGTCGGCCGCATCGCCCTGATGCGCGCGATGGGCGGCAAGGATCGCGGCAAAATCGAAACCTTGCGGGGTCTGGGCACGGTAAAGTCCGGTCCGGTCGGTGGTCCCCGCGACCCGACCCGCCTCGCCCCGCCAGAGCGCATCGGTGACGGGTAGGGCGGGGGCCGCCCCGGGGGCACCCTCGAGCGCGCTCAGCACGCGCCGGATGACGGACGCCGAAACGAAGGGGCGGGCTGCATCGTGGATCAGCGCCCTGGTGGTGTCGGTTCCGGCCAAAGCCTCAAGCGCTGCGCGGACCGAGGCGTTGCGGGTTGCGCCGCCACGCACGATCTGGACGCCGGACAAGGTTTTTGCAATGTCCGCATCGTCGGGATGGACGACTACCACGATGCGCACCGCAAACGGGCGCAAGGCGGCAATGGCGTGTTCGACGACCATCGCCCGACCCAGGCTTTGCCACTGTTTTGGCAGCGTGCCCCCGGCGCGGGTGCCACGTCCGGCAGCAACAATGATCGCGGCGATGGTCATTTGTCGGTCCCTTTTCGGTCGCCTGTTCTCTAGGCCAGGCAGGCTCCGCCTGCAACTGTCGCGACTTTCTGGGGCATGTTGCCTATAATTTAGGCATCGCACATTTTTCGGGCCGTTTTGATGGGCCGTTGGTTTGTGTTGGGGCGCGGAAGCGGGATACTGCAACCCGTCTGCATAAGGAATGGGCGTGTCGCTGTCACCTGATCTCCAGAATCTTTGGCCTGCCGTATTCCTTGCCCCGATGGCGGGCATTACGGACCTGCCGACTCGGCGCATCGTGGCGGGCTTTGGCGCTGGCCTCGTCGTCAGCGAGATGGTGGCCAGCGAAGAGCTTGTCAAAGCGCAGGGTCTGGCACGGTCGCGCGCGGAACTCGGCTTTGGCGAGGCGGCGACGGCGGTACAGCTGGCCGGGCGCGAGCCTTACTGGATGGCCGAAGCGGCGCGTTACGCCGAAGCGCAGGGCGCGCAGATCATCGACATCAACATGGGCTGTCCGGCCAAACGGGTGACGACGGGGCTGTGCGGGTCGGCGCTGCTGCAGGACCTGGACCTTGCGTTGCGCCTGATTGATGCGGTGGTGGGTGCCGTCAAGGTTCCTGTCACGCTGAAGACGCGTCTGGGATGGGATGATGTGACGCTGAACGCGCCCGACCTTGCCCGCCGGGCCGAAGGGGCGGGCATCAGGATGATCACCATCCACGGGCGGACGCGCTGTCAGTTCTACAAGGGCGCCGCCGACTGGACTGCGATCCGGGCGGTCAAGGCCGCAGTGACGATCCCGGTGATCGCCAATGGCGACGTCGTCGATCTTGTCACAGCACGTCAGGCCCTTGCGGCGTCCGGCGCGGATGGCGTGATGATCGGGCGGGGCGCACAGGGCGCGCCCTGGCTGCTGGCCGAGGTCGCGTATGGTCTAGGGCAGGGGCCGGCGCCGGTGGTGCCGAAGGGGGCCGCGCTGGCCGATCTGGTCGCGCGCCACTATGAGGACATCCTGGCATTCTACGGCAGTTCCTTGGGCCTGCGCATGGCGCGCAAGCACCTTGGCTGGTACCTCGACCGCCTGAACGGCCCGGTGCCGCTGCGCCGCGCCATCCTGACATCGGACGATCCGCGCGCCGTCTTGCGGATGGTGCGTCAGGCGATCTGCGATCCCGTCGAGGTGGCCGCATGACCCCTTATCGTCCGCCTTATCCGGTCCCGGGCGTCATCTGGGCCTCGTTGCCGCTGCCCGCGTTGTTGATCGACGCTTCGGACTGCATCTACGAAGTGAACCCCCAGGGCGAGATCTTCCTGAATGCCTCGATGCGCACATTGGTGGGACAGCCGCTTCTGGACCGGTTGCACATCGATGCCCCGATGGAAGAGGCGATTGCCCGCGCCCGCGCCAACCATTCCCCCCTGTCGATCAACGACGTGGACGTCACGACGGGCGAACGCGCCCCGCAGCAATGCACCATCCACATCGCCCCGCTGCAAGACGACCCCGGGCATGTGATGGTCATGCTGTCCCCGCGTGAGATTGCTGACCGGTTGGGCCGGTCCCTGCAAGGCGGGGCTGCAGCGCGGTCCGCGATCGGGCTGGCCCAGATGCTGGCGCATGAAATCAAGAACCCGCTGGCGGGAATTTCCGGCGCGGCCCAGCTGGTCGCGATGGGCCTGCGCCCCGAGGAACAGGAACTGACCGATCTGATCGTCGCCGAGACGCGCCGGGTCGTGAAACTGCTGGAGCAGGTCGAACAGCTTGGCAACCTGCGCCCGCCGGACCGGCGGGCCGTCAACATCCATGATGCGCTGGACCGGGCACGAAAATCCGCATTGGTCGGCTTTGGCGCGCGGATGAAGTTTGTCGAGGAATATGATCCCTCGCTGCCCTCGTCATGGGCCGATCTTGACCAGTTGGTGCAGGTGTTCCTGAACCTGATCAAGAACGCCTCCGAGGCGGCAGGGCAAACCGGCGGCACGATCCATCTGCGCACCTTTTATGACCTTTCCCTGCGGCGGCGTCGCAAGGATGGGACCGGCGCGCCGATGCCGCTGCAGATCGAAGTGATCGATGACGGTCCGGGCCTGCCGCCGCATCTTGCCGCGGATGTGTTTGAACCCTTTGTGTCGGGCCGTGAAAACGGCACCGGCCTTGGGTTGGCAATCGTCGCCCGCATCATCGGCGAACATGACGGTTGGGTTCAGGTGGATTCCGTGCCGGGGCGCACGGTTTTCCGCATCTCTCTGCCCGTGGCACGCCCGGAACAATTGAAGGAGACGCGCTGATGGATGGAACCGTTCTGGTAGCCGACGACGACCGCACGATTCGCACGGTGCTGACCCAGGCGCTGACGCGGGCAGGATGCCGGGTCCATGCCACATCCAGCCTGATGACGCTGATGCGCTGGGTCGAAGAGGGCAAGGGCGACCTCGTGATCAGCGACGTGATCATGCCTGATGGCAATGGGCTGGATGCGCTGCCGCGCATTGCCAAGATGCGGCCCGGATTGCCGGTGATCGTGATTTCGGCGCAGAACACGATCATGACCGCTATCCAGGCGGCCGAGGCAGAGGCGTTCGATTACCTGCCCAAGCCCTTTGACCTGCCAGACCTGATGAAACGCTCGGCCCGCGCGCTGGATCAGAAACGCCGCGTCAGCCGGGTGGTGGAACCGATCCGCGATCCGGGCGACGATCTGCCGCTGGTCGGACGCACGGGGGCGATGCAGGCACTATACCGTCTGGTTGCCCGCGTGATGAACACCGACCTGACCGTGCTCGTCAGCGGCGAGTCGGGGACCGGCAAATCCCTGATCGCCCGCGCCATCCACGACTTTTCCGACCGTAGGAGCCTTCCCTTCGTCGTGGCGCAGGGCGGTGACCTTGCCAGCATCGACGGCCCGTCGACCTTGTTGTCGCGCGCCCGCGGCGGCAGCCTCGTGTTTGACGAGATCGGCGACTTTTCTGAAGAGGCGCAGGCGCGAGTGGTGCGGATGCTGGACCAGCTGCCAGAACAGGCGCCGCGAATCATGGCAACGACACAGATCGATCTGTCGGCCCGGATGGAGGCAAAATCGTTTCGCCAGGATCTGTTCTATCGCCTGAGCGGGGTAACCATCCAGGTGCCCGCCTTGCGCGACCGCGTGGACGACATCCCCTTGCTTGCGGATTTCTTTCTTGCCCGCGAAGAGCGCGATACCGGTGTCGGGCGCAAACTTTCCAACGACGCGCGCGAACTGGTGCGCCGCTACAGCTGGCCCGGCAATGTCCGCCAGCTGGAAAACGCGCTGCGCCGTCTGGCCGCAACCTCGTCCGAAACAGAGATCGCCAAAGCCGAGATCGAGACCGTCCTCGGCAACCAGCCAGCGGTTGAGCCGATGAAGGGGGGCGATACGGAAAAGCTGTCAGCCAGCGTGGCGCGGCATCTGAAACGCTACTTCGACCTGCACTCGGGACAGCTGCCGCCGGTCGGCGTCTATCAGAGGATTCTGCGTGAAATCGAGATGCCGCTGATTGAAATTGCGCTGGATGCCACCGCCGGCAACCAAGCAAAATGTGCCGACTTGCTGGGCATCAACCGCAATACCTTGCGCAAAAAGATCAGCGACCTTGATATCCGCGTGACACGGCGCCGCAAACTGATGTAAACCTGCCACAGGATGCGTTGCCAAAAG
>JANPKV010000156.1:0-3288 GCA_031426185.1 Rhodobacterales bacterium
TGATGCAGAAGTTAACTACAAATGCTTGGAGTTGTGCTGCATCGTTGTTACAACCGGGCCGAAGTACAGGGATAGCTGGTTGGATAATGGTACGATGCGGCTGATTTGCCCCAATTGCGGTGCCCAGTATGAGGTCGCCGATGACGCCATCCCGCCATCTGGCAGGGATGTTCAGTGTTCCAATTGCGGACATGCATGGTTTCAGCATCAAAGCCTGGCCGAAATCGACGAAGCAGAGGTGGTCGAAGCCTTTGCACAAACAGAACCCGCACCGGCGCAGCCCGAACAAGCGCCAGTGTCAGACCCCGTCCTGCCGCAGACGCCAGAGCCCGCCGCGACGGAGCCCGAACATGTTGCCGCGGCAGTGGTCGAGACGCCTCCGGAACCGATAGCGGAACCGGTGGTCGAACCCGTAGCGGAACCAGTGTTCGAACCCGTGGCGGAGCCGGTCATCGAACCGGTTGCCGACCCGGTCGTGGTCGCCACACCGATCGAGCCGCCCGTCGTGGCAGCTTCAGCCCCGGTCCACGATCCCGCGCCGCAACCACGCAACAGCCTTGATGACAATCTTCTGGCAGTTCTGCGCGAAGAGGCCGAGCGTGAGGTGGCGCAACGTCGCGCCGAGGCCGCGCGCGGGCTTGAAGTCCAGACCGAACTCGGGATCGAGGCGCTGGCAGCAGCGCCGCCGCCGCCACCCCCTATGAGTGCCGCGTCCAAGCCCAAGACGCAGGACTTCAGCTATCTGTCCTCAGATGCCGATCTTGATACGACCGTGCCCGAGGCCTCGGTGCGACCCGCCGCCCGTCGCGACCTCTTGCCGGATGTAGAGGTGATCAGTTCCACCCTGCGATCATCCAGCGGCGCGGGCGATGATGACAATCCCATGCCGGATCTGCCACCGATTCGCCGGTCAGGCGGGTTTCGCAGCGGGTTCCTGTTGGCCGTCCTCTTGGCGGTCATCGTGGTGGTGGCCTATGTTCTTGCCCCGAGCCTGGCCGAACAGTTCCCGGCCGCCAAGGGAACACTGGATGCCTATGTTGCGACCATCGACGCCTTGCGCCTGTGGGTCGGAAGCGTGGTGGCAAACCTGACGGGCATCCTCGAATCCCAAAGCTGACCGTGGCGCCATTGCAGGTTTGGATGACCGGCTAGAACTGGTCAAGCAGGCGGCGCAGGTAGTCCAATTCGGAATCCGGGCGCGACTGATCGCCTGACCGCCGCCGGATTTCATCCAGCAGATCCTGTGCGCGGCGATAGACATCGTCACCCTGCAGCATGTTGCGGTCCGATCCGATCCGCGCGGAATCACCCGGCTCGCGGCCAAGCGGGTCCCGGCCGTTCGGATCAGCGCGCCCCATGTCCTGGGCCTGACGGCTGTCGCCCATTTCCTCGCGTTGCTCCTGGGCAAGCGCCTCGCCGAAATTGCGCATCCCCTCGCGCAGGGCTTCCATCGCCTCGGCCTGACGGTCAAGCGCGCCTGGCAAGTCGCCGTCGCGCAGCGCACGCTCTGCCTCGCGCATGGCACGTTCGGAGCGCTCCAGCTGTTCGCGGCCAGCTTCGCCCTGTTCGGTCCCATCGCCGGGCAGGTTCCCGCCCTGCAACTCTCCGAGCCGGTCGCGAAGTTCATTCTGGCGATCCGTCAGCGTCCCGCCGCCCTGGCCCTGGCCGTCCTGATCGCCGCCCTGCTGATCGCCTGGCTGCTGTCCCTGTCCCGGTTGCTGACCGTCGCCCTCTTGTTGACCCTGCTCGCCTTCGCCAGGCTCCTGACCTTCGTTGCCTTCCTGCATGTCGCGAAAGGCGTCGTCGGACAGTTCCTGCTGGTCGCGCAGGGTTTCCTGCATGTCGCGCATGGCCTGCTGGCCGGGACCGCCCTGACCCTGGCCTTGCCCCTGACCTTGGGTCACCTGCATGTTTTCCATCAACTGGCGCAGCTGTTCCATCAGCTCGGCCGCCTCGGCGGTGCGCCCTTCTTCGATCAGCTTTTGCAACTCGTCGAGCATTTGCTGCAGCTGGTCTTGCGACATCTGCATGCCCTGCTGGTCCTGGCCTGCCTGACTGTCAGGATTGCGCTGCTGTTCTTCGGCAAGCTCGCGCATGTAGTCGTTCAGCGCCTCGCGCATGTCCTGCATCAGGCGTTCGACTTCCTCGGGGCTGGCGCCATTGCGGATCGCCTCGTCCAGCTTGTCCTGTGCCCGACGCAACCGCTCCAGCGCGGAGGCAAGGTCACCCTCCTCGAACATGAGCGAGATTTCCCAAAGTTCTGCCGCCAGTTCATCGCGAACTTCGGGGGTCAGGGTCGCGGCGGCATCATCCAGCCGGCGCAGGGCGACACGCAGACGAAGATAGGCATTCTCGTTGCGGATGAAGCCCTCGGGTGCATTGGTCACGGCTTTCAGGATCTCGGCGGAACGCGGCGCGTTCTGGCGTGACCACAGAAGGTCGCGGCGCATTTCTATGACCGACATGGCCAGCGGATCAAAGAACCGCCGCCCCGGCAAGACGACCGACAAGGGGTCGGCAGCGCCGACTTGCGTCGCCTCGTCGGTGACGGAAAACACCATCTTGACCGGCAGATTCGCGAAAGGGTGTTGCGACAGGTCGTCGACCAGCGTTTCGGTGAAATCTGCGCGGTCGCCACGGATCGGCATCGGCAGGTCCAGCACGACAGGCTCGCGCGGTTCCGGCTCAATGGCCAGACCGAAGCGGCGATCCACGGCCGCGAGGTCCAGTGTGATGACGACCTGACCTGCCATCACGGCATAGTCGTCCTTCGCGCTGAAGGGCTGTTTCAGCCGACCGTCCGCCTCGCGCGTGATGTCACCATCCGGCACCACGCTGGGCGCCGCATCTTTCAGCGCCATGATCTCCCAGGCGCGTCCGCCTTCGCCGGTGATTTCCAGCCTGCCCGACTGTGCGACGATCAATTCATAATTGTTGGGCATCGCGTTGACCCTGGCCGGGTCTCCACCCGCCTTGGCCGCCGCCACGCGGGCTGCATCGGCGGCCGCCTTGACCGCGCCTGGGTCGGATACCGTTTCCAGCACTTCGGCCATGTCTTCTTCGCCATAGACGCGCACCTGCACTCGCGTGCCCACCGGGAGTTCCAGCGTCGGCGCCGTGATGTCGCCAAGATAGATTGCGGCCTTGCCGGTATAGGCCGGCGGTTGCGCCCAGCCTTCCCATGACGGGCCGGCTGCCATGATGGCGGCATCGGCGGTCGCCAGCGGGTTGCCCGTCACGATCCGCCAGAGCGAGCCGAAGATCATCGCCATGACAAAGGCCGTGATC
>JANPKV010000157.1:0-2220 GCA_031426185.1 Rhodobacterales bacterium
ACGGTGAAATCGCCGATGATCTTGCCGGAATGGGCCAGCATCGGGGTCAGCGACAGGCGGCCCGGTTTCGGGATCAGGCCCGCCATGATCCGGTCCAGCCAGGCGCGGGCATTGGGGCCGGTCACGCGGTATTTGCCGAAATTCTGCACCTCGTTGATGCCGACATGCTCCCGCACGGCCATCACTTCCTGGCGGGTCGCCTCCCACGCATTGGAGCGTTTGAAGGTCGGCTCTTCATAGCGCGGCTCGCCCGGCAGGGCGTGGTAGTTCACCACTTCCAGCCCGTATTGCTGTCCCCAGACGGCATTCATGCCATCGAAAACCTCGTACATCGGTGTGGTGCGGAAGGGACGGGCAGCGGGGCGTTCCTCGTTCGGGTAGCTGACCGAAAAGCGCATCTGATAGTTCTCGATCACCTTCGGGACCGTGTAGCCCGGGCTTGTCCAGCTGCCAAAGCGGCTGACGTCAAACCCACGCGGGTCGCGTTCGACCTCGCCCTCGATCATCCATTGTGCAAGGGCCAGACCCATGCCGCCGCCCTGTGAAAAGCCCGCCATGACGGCGCAGGCCGACCAGTAGTTGCGCAAGCCCTGCACCGGGCCGATCAGCGGGTTGCCATCCGGCGCGAAGGTGAAGGGGCCGTGGATCACACGCTTGACGCCTGCACGCTCCAGCGCGGGGAACCGGCGATAGGCGAATTCGACAGAGTCGGCGATCTTGTCGAACTGTTCGGACAGCAATTCCTGCCCCCAGGTCCAGGGGGTGCCGTCGATCGACCAGCCTTCGCAGGGTTTTTCATAGAACCCGATGCAGAACCCGCGGCCTTCCTGGCGCAAATAGGATTCGCCGCCGGGGTCCATCACATGGGGAAACTCGCGACCGCCGCGCGCGACGATTTCGGGGATGTCATCGGTCACCAGGTACTGGTGCGCCATCGGCAGCAAGGGCAGATAGACGCCCGCCATGGCCCCCACCTCGCGCGCCCACAGACCGGCGGCATTCACCAGATGCTCGCAATGGATCGTGCCCTTGTCGGTCACCACGTCCCAGCCGTCTTTCGTCTGGATCGTCGCCTCGACCTTGGTGTGCAGGATGATGTCCGCGCCGCCCATTTTTGCCGCCTTGGCATAGGCATGCGTGGTGCCGTAGGGGTCAAGGTGGCCGTCCAGCGGATCGTAAAGCGCGCCGATGATGCCCTTGGTGTTGACCATGCCGTCGGTCATCTTCTCGACCTCGGCCGGCGACAGGATTGCGGTATCAAGGCCCATATAGCGGTGCTTGGCGCGTTCCGCCTTGAGCTGGTCGAACCGTTCGGGATTGTCGGCCAGGGTGATGCCGCCGACGTGGTGCAGGCCGCAGGACATGCCGGTGATCGCCTCCAGCTCTTTGTAAAGCCGGATCGTGTAGCCTTGCAGCGCGGCCATGTTGGTATCGCCGTTCAGCGTGTGAAACCCCCCTGCCGCATGCCAGGTCGACCCTGCGGTCAGTTCAGCGCGCTCGATCAGGGTCACGTCCGACCAGCCAAGTTTGGTCAGGTGATAAAGGACCGAACAGCCGACGACGCCGCCGCCGATGACGACCACGCGGGTATGGGTTTTCATGAGGAAGGCTCCGTTGGACCGAGGTTGCTTCCAATTTGGCCGCTTGCAGGCCAAGGATCATGCTGAACTGCGACAAAAAATGTCGCGGAATGCGCCCGCATTGGGGGTTCCAGCCCTGGCATCTATCCCGCAGGTGCCTGGGGCGGCTGACTGAAACCTTGGCCGCTATCTTTCCGGGATCAGGCCCCGTGGCGCAAAGCGCAGGACCAAAAGCAGGATCACCCCAAGCGTCAGCAGGCGTAGATGCGGCGCGGATTCGATCAGATGGGCGCGCAGCGGACCGTCGGCCATGAAGGCTGTGATATAGCCCATGATCGTGGGTCCGGCGTTTTCGACGATCAGCCACAGCCAGCCGAGCAGCAGCCCGCCTAGGACCGATCCCCAGTTGTTGCCCGACCCGCCGACGATCACCATTACCCAGATGAGAAAGGTGAAGCGCAGGGGGGTATAGTTGCCGGGGGTCAACTGCCCTTCCATTGACGTCAGCATGGCACCGGCCAGGCCGACGACCGCCGCGCCGATGATGAAGATGTGCAGATGGCGCATCTTTACATTCTTGCCCATCGCGCTGGCGGCGACTTCGTTGTCGCGGATGGCGCGCATCATGCGGCCCCAGGGA
>JANPKV010000158.1:0-9717 GCA_031426185.1 Rhodobacterales bacterium
AACCTGCGGCTGCGTGACCCGAAATGGCTTAGTGGGGCGGAGGACTGGTTTCAGGCGCAAGCGGGTGGCCAGCCGGGGCGCAAGCCCATGTTCGCGCCGTTCCGGCTGCGCGACATGGCCTTGAAGAACCGCGTCGTCGTGTCACCCATGGCGCAATACAAGGCCGTGGACGGCTGCCCGACGGATTGGCATTTCGTGCATTACGCCGAGCGCGCCAAGGGTGGGGCGGGGCTGGTCTATACCGAGATGACCTGCGTGTCGGCGCAAGGCCGGATCACGCCGGGATGCCCGGGGCTTTACACGCCAAAGCACGAGGCGGCGTGGAAGCGGCTGGTCGATTTCGTGCATGAGGAGACGGATGCCAAGATCTGCTGCCAGATCGGCCATGCGGGGCGCAAGGCCTCGACCAAGCTTGGCTGGGAGGAGGACAACGCGCCCTTGGACCGGGGCAACTGGCCGGTGATGAGCGCCTCGGCCATTCCATGGACGCCGGCCAACCAGGTGCCGAAGGAGATGGACCAGGACGACATGGACAAGGTGCTGTTGCAGTTCGTCCAGGCGACCGAGATGGCCAAGAAGTGCGGCTTCGACATGATCGAACTGCACGCGGCGCATGGCTATCTGATCTCGAGCTTCCTCAGCCCGAAATCGAACACAAGGGAAGACGAGTATGGCGGCAGTCTGGAGAACCGACTGCGCTATCCGTTGGAGGTTTTCGCGGCGATGCGGGCGGAATGGCCGGGATCAAAGCCGATGTCGGTCAGGATTTCCGCGACCGATTGGGTCGGCACGGACGGCGTGACGCCGGACGAGGCGGTGGAGATCGCGCAGGCCTTTGCCGCCGCCGGGGCGGATATCATCGACGTGAGTGCGGGCCAGACCTCCACCGATGCGAAGCCGATCTATGGGCGCATGTTCCAGACGCCCTTCAGCGACCGGATCCGCAACGAGGCTGGGCTGGCGACGATGGCGGTGGGCAACATCACCGAGGCCGATCAGGTGAACCAGATCCTGCTGGCCGGTCGGGCCGACCTTGTGTGCCTTGCGCGGCCGCATCTGGCGGACCCCTACTGGACGCTGCATGCGGCAATCGCGGCCGGTGATCCGGGGACGGCATGGCCGCTCCCGTATCTGCCGGGCCGCGATCAGGCGCGTCGGCTGGTGGCCAAGGCTACGGAGGTGATCCGTGCTTGAGGGCCGCCGCGTCCTGATCACCGGTGGCGGCTCGGGCGCGGGGGCCGACCTTGCGCGCGGCTTTGCGGCGGCGGGGGCTGCTGTGGTGATCGCGGGGCGCAGGCTGGAGGCATTGGAAGCGGTGGCTGCGGGTATCGGCGCGCAGGTTGTCGTGGCCGATGTGACGGACGAGGCGTCGGTCGCGGCAATGTTCGCGGCAGCGGGGCCCTGTGACATCGTGATCGCCAACGCGGGGGCGGCGGATTCCGCACCGTTTCTGCGCACCACGCTGGATCAGTGGAACGCGATGATCGCGGTCAACCTGACGGGGGTGTTCCTGACGCTTCAGGCGGGCTTGCGGCAGATGCCGGGGTGGGGGCGGTTGATCTCGGTGGCGTCGACTGCCGGGTTGAAGGGCTATGCCAAGATCGCGCCCTACGCGGCGGCCAAGCATGGGGTGATAGGCCTGACGCGGTCCCTCGCGCTGGAAGTGGCCAAGGGGCCGGTGACGGTGAATGCGCTGTGCCCGGGTTTCCTCGATACGCCGATGACGGACCGGTCGGTGGCGGTGATCATGGAAAAGACCGGGCGGAGCGAGGCCGAGGCGCGCAAGGCGCTGGAGGGGATGAACCCGCAAGGACGGTTGATCCAGCCCGCCGAGGTGACGGCGGCGGCATTGTGGCTCTGTGGGCCGGGGTCGGAGGGGATCAACGGGCAGGCGATCTCCATCGCGGGGGGCGAGGTGTGAGCGAGCTTTCCAAGCGCCGGTTGAAGATGTGGATCCGCCTCTTGGGCGTCACGCGGGCGGCGGAAAGCCACTTGCGCGAACATCTGCGGGTAAAGCACGCCACCACCCTGCCGCGCTTTGACGTGATGGCGGCGCTGTGGCGGCGGCGCGACGGGGTGACGATGAGCGAGCTGTCGCGGATGCTGCTGGTCTCCAACGGCAATGCGACGACGGTGGTGGACCGGCTGGAGGCAGACGGGTTCGTGCGCCGCACGCCGTCCGAAGAGGACCGGCGCACGGTCTTTGTGGCGCTGACGCCGGAGGGGCTGGCGGAATTCGAGGGGCTGGCGGCGGGGCATGAGACGGAGGTGTCGAAGCTTTTTTCCGGCATCAGCGAGGCGGACCTCGAGACGATGACCGAGGTCCTGAAACGGATGGGTGCGAAATGAATGTGATGGCAGGGCTGATGCCGGAACATTTCCTGTGGGAAATGCGGGGTCGGGTGGCAGTGATCCGGCTGAACCGGCCGGAGCGGAAGAACCCGCTGACATTCGAGAGCTATGCCGAGCTGCGGGATTGCTTTCGAGGCTTGGCGGGGGCCACGGACGTGGATGTGGTGGTGCTGGCCTCGAACGGGGGGAACTTCTGTTCGGGCGGTGATGTGCATGACATCATCGGGCCGCTGATTGGCAAGCCGATGGCGGAGCTTCTGGCATTCACCCGGATGACCGGCGATCTGGTCAAGGCGATGCTGACCTGCGGCAAGCCGGTGATCGCGGCTGTGGACGGGGTGGCGGTCGGGGCCGGGGCGATTTTGGCGATGGCGGCCGATCTGCGGCTGGCGACGCCGGAGGCGAAATGCGCGTTCCTGTTCACCCGGGTGGGGCTTGCGGGCTGCGACATGGGGGCCTGTGCCATGCTGCCACGGATCATCGGGCAGGGGCGGGCGGCGGAACTGCTGTACACCGGCCGGACGATGAGTGCGGCGGAGGGCGAGCGCTGGGGCTTCTGGAACGCGCTACATCCGGCCGAGGCGCTGGAGGCGGAGGCGATGGCGCTGGCGGAGCGGTTGGCCTCGGGGCCGACCTTCGCGCATGGGATGACCAAGACGCAGTTGCTGCAGGAATGGGACATGGGTGTGCTGGCGGCGATCGAGGCGGAGGCGCAGGCGCAGGCGATCTGCATGCAGACCGAGGATTTCGAGCGGGCGTATCTTGCGTTCGTGGCAAAGGAAAAGCCGGTGTTTGGGGGGAACTGTGGGATGCGGGGGCCAGCCCCCGCACCCCCGGGATATTTGTGGACAGATGAAATGAGCGACGAAAGTTTCCTGAGCTGGCCGTTTTTCGAGGCGCAGCATCGTGCGCTTGCCAAGGAGCTGGAAGCGTGGGCGTCGGCGCATCTGCCGGTGGATCATGGTGATGTGGATGCGGCGTGCCGGGGGTTGGTGGCGGCTCTGGGCGCGGGCGGCTGGTTGCAGCATTCGCGTGGCGAGGCCCTTCATGAACGCAACCTGTGACTTATCCGCTAGACGCTGGCGCGGCATGACGGATTGGCGGACTTCGCCTTTGCGATGCAGGGGTTGGGGATGGGCGCGGTGTCCTTGTTCGGCTCGGTCGATCAGCGGGCGTGGCTGGAGCGGACACGGGCGGGGACGGCGATTGCGGGCTTTGCACTGACGGAGCCTGCCTCGGGGTCCGATGTCGCGGCGACCTCGACGACGGCGGCACGGGCGCAGGGCGGCTGGGTGCTGAACGGCGAGAAGACCTGGATCTCGAACGGCGGGATCGCGGATGTCTATGTGATCATCGCGCGGACCGGCGAGGCGCCGGGGGCCAAGGGGTTGTCGGCGTTCCTGATGCCGGCGGATGTGGCCGGGCTTGCGGTGGAGGAACGGCTGGAGGTGATGGCACCGCATCCCTTGGCGCGGTTGTCGCTGCACGACGTCCATTTGCCCGAGGGGGCGCTGATTGGACAGGCGGGGGCCGGGTTCAAGATCGCGATGTCTGTGCTGGACGTGTTCCGCTCCACCGTCGGGGCGGCGGCGCTGGGCTTTGCGCGGCGCGCGCTCGACGAGGCTTTGGCGCGGGTCAAGGCGCGGAAGATTCAAGGACAGGCATTGGCCGAGATGCAGATGGTGCAGGGGCATCTGGCGGATATGGCGCTCAAGATCGATGCGGCGGCGCTCTTGGTCTATCGGGCGGCTTGGGTGAAGGATCAAGGCGCGGCGCGGGTCAGCCGCGAGGCGGCGATGGCGAAGCTCTATGCCACCGAGGCCGCGCAGGAGGTGATCGACATGGCGGTGCAACTGCATGGCGGGGACGGGGTGCGCGCGGGCTCGGTGGTGGAAAGCCTGTACCGCGAGATCAGGGCGCTGCGCATCTACGAGGGTGCGTCGGATGTGCAGCGGATCGTCATTGCAAGGAGCATTCTGTGATCTATCAGCGGTCAATTCCAATCGAGTTCAACCACTGCGACCCCGCCGGGATCGTGTTCTATCCGCGCTACTTCGAGATGACCAACTCCGTCGTGGAGAACTTCTTTCGCGAGGTTGTGGGGCACAGCTTTGCCGCGATGATGCAGGCAGGCGAGGGCGTGCCGACAGCCCGGGTCGAGACCGACTTTCATGCCCCGAGCCGGTTGGGCGATGTGCTGGACTGGCGGCTTGTGGTGACGAAGCTGGGCGGGACATCGGTCGCCTTCGCGCTCGAGGCGCGCGGCGACGGGAAAAAGCGCGTCACGGTGCGGCTGGTGCTTGTCCGGGTCGGCGCGGATGGTCGGCCCATCCCGTGGTCCGAGGCGATGCGGGGGCGCATCGAGGCCTACAGGGAGGCTGCGGATGCATGAGTTCTTGCACCCCAGGGGATGGAAGCCCGCGATCGGCTATTCCAACGGAGTGGCCGCAAAGGGCCGCATGATCTTTACCGGCGGCATGGTCGGATGGACCGGTGACTGCGTGTTCGAGACGGATGATTTCGTGGGGCAGGTGGACCAGACCCTGCGCAACATCGTGGCTGTGCTGGCCGAAGGTGGCGCGGGGCCAGAGCATATCGTGCGATTGACCTGGTATGTGACATCAAAGACGGAATATCTGAACAACCTCAAGGAATTGGGGCGCGTCTACAAGACCGTCCTCGGACGCCACTATCCGGCGATGGCTCTGGTACAGGTCGTGGCGCTGGTCGAAGACCGGGCAAAAGTCGAGATCGAAGCGACGGCCGTGGTGCCGGGGGAGGCATGATGCAACTGGGACCATCGGGCCATGTTGACACCTTCACGCGCGAGAACCTGCCGCCTGCGGATCAGTGGCCCGAAATCGACACCTCGGCCTTTTCCTATCCGCCCATGCTGAACGCCGCCGTCGAGTTGACCGACGCGATGGTGGCAAGGGGGTTCGGCGACCACACCGCGCTGATCGGCAATGGCAGGCAGCGCACCTACAAGGAACTGGCCGACTGGACGAACCGGATCGCTCAGGCACTTGTGGAGGATTATGGCGTAAAGCCCGGTAATCGCGTCCTGATCCGCTCTGCCAACAATCCCGCGATGGTGGCGGCATGGCTGGGCGCGACCAAGGCCGGGGCCGTGGTGGTCAACACCATGCCGATGCTGCGGGCGGGAGAGTTGACCAAGATCATCGACAAGGCCTGCGTCAGCCACGCATTGTGCGACACCCGCCTGATGGAGGATCTGGTCACGGCGGCCAAGGGCTCGGCCTTTCTGAAAACGGTCGTGGGGTTTGACGGGACGGCCAACCACGATGCCGAACTGGACCGCGTGGCGTTGCGCAAATCGGTGCGGTTTCAGCCGCCGCCGGTCGGGCGCGACGACGTGGCGCTGCTCGGCTTTACCTCCGGCACGACAGGTGAGCCGAAAGCCACGATGCATTTTCACCGCGATCTTCTGATCATCGCCGACGGCTATGCGCGCGAGGTTCTTGGCGTGACCCCCGAGGATGTCTTTGTCGGCTCACCGCCTTTGGCGTTCACCTTTGGCCTTGGCGGGCTGGCGATCTTTCCCTTGCGGTTCGGTGCGGCGGCGGCGCTGCTGGAACAGGCAAGCCCGCCCAACATGGTGGCCCTGATCGAAGAATATCGCGCGACGATTTGCTTCACGGCACCAACGGCTTACCGGGTCATGTTGAAGGCAATGGAAGAGGGCGCGGATCTGTCCAGCCTGCGCGCGGCGGTCAGTGCGGGCGAGACGCTGCCAGCACCCGTCTATGACGAATGGATGGCGCGGACGGGCAAGCCGATGCTGGACGGCATCGGGGCCACCGAAATGCTGCACATCTTTCTGACGAACCGCTTTTCCGACCACCATCCGGCCTGTACGGGACGACCGGTGACCGGCTATCAGGCCCGCATCGTCGATGAGATGGGTGCGGAAATGCCACGGGGCGAGGTCGGGCGATTGGCCGTCCGGGGACCGACGGGGTGCCGCTACCTCGCGGATATGCGGCAACAGAAATACGTCCAGAACGGCTGGAACCTCACGGGCGACAGCTTTTGGCAGGATGACGAGGGGCGGTTCCATTTTGCCGCCCGCTCCGACGACATGATCATCAGCGCCGGTTATAATATCGCCGGCCCAGAGGTGGAGGCAGCCCTGCTGTCGCACCCGGCTGTGCTGGAATGTGCAGTGATCGGTGTGCCCGATGAGGAGCGCGGCCAGATCGTCGAGGCGCATGTCGTGCTGGTGGCGGGGCAGGTGCCGGATGCATTGCTGATCAAGGGGTTGCAGGACCATGTGAAAGAAGTCATCGCGCCTTACAAATACCCGCGCCGGATTGTCTTTGTGGATGCCTTGCCCAAAACCCAAACCGGCAAGATCCAGCGCTATCTCCTGCGCGACGCAGGGGCATGAGCCGTCGAACTGGCCTGTTTTCTTTGCCCCATGGCCTGCCTAAGGTGACGCGACCGAACGTCAGGAGTCGTTGATGCGCGCCCAACCCGTCCGTCTTGGTGTCGACATCGGGGGTACCTTTACCGATCTGGTGCTGGAGAACGGCGACGCGCGGCATTCGGTCAAGGTGCTGACGACGCCTGCCGCACCCGAAGAGGCGATCGTCGACGGGATGCACCGCGTCTGTGCCAAGGCGGGCTTGCCGGCGGGCGCCATTGACCAGATCATCCATGGCACGACACTGGCGACCAATGCCCTGATCGAACGACGCGGGGCCAAGACGGCATTGATCACCACGCAAGGCTTTCGCGATGTGATCGAGATGCGGACCGAAAGCCGGTTCGAGCAGTATGATTTGAACCTTGTTTTGCCCGAGCCGCTGTTGCCGCGCAACCGGCGCTACACCGTGGCGGAACGGATGGATGCGCGCGGCGAGGTGCTGATCGCGCTGGACCGCGCCGAGGTGGAGCGCCTGGCGGACACGCTGCGGATCGCGGGGTATCAAAGCATTGCCGTCGGATTGCTGCATTCCTACGTCAATGACGCCCATGAACGCCTGATCGGCGAGGTTCTTGCCGACCGGCTGCCGGGGGTGATGGTGTCGCTGTCTTGTGACGTCTCGCCCCAGATGCGCGAATATGAGCGGTTCAATACCACGGTTGCCAACGCCTATATCAAACCGCTGATGGCGTCCTATCTGCGCCGACTGGCCGGGCGATTGCGCGATGAAGGGGCTGATTGCCCCGTTTTCCTGATGCATTCGGGCGGCGGGATCATCGACATTGCGACGGCTGCCGAATTTCCGGTGCGGCTGGTGGAATCGGGGCCTGCGGGCGGCGCGGTCTTTGCCGCTGACATCGCGGCGCGGCATGGGCTGGACCGCGTATTGTCCTTTGACATGGGGGGCACCACCGCCAAGATCTGCCTGATCAAGAACCAGACCCCCAAAACCGCGCGGGTGTTCGAGGTGGCGCGCAGCTACCGGTTCAAGAAGGGGTCGGGAATGCCTATCTCCATCCCGGTGATCGACATGGTGGAAATCGGCGCGGGCGGCGGGTCGCTGGCGCATGTGGACGGGATGCGCCAGATCCGGGTGGGGCCGGAAAGTGCAGGCTCCGAGCCGGGGCCTGCCTGCTATGGGCGGGGCGGTTTGCGGCCTGCCGTGACGGATGCCGACCTGATCCTTGGCAAGCTTGATCCGGCGGGATTTGCGGGCGGCACCATCCCGCTGGACCTGGACGCGGCTGCGCGGGCGCTGGAGGCTGCACTTGGCACGCCGCTGTCGATGCCGGTGATCGAGGCCGCCTGGGGGTTGGCCGAAGTGGTGGATGAAAACATGGCCAATGCCGCGCGGGTCCATGCGGTGGAAAATGGCGAGGATCTGTCGGATTACACCATGATCGCCTTTGGCGGGGCGGCGCCGCTTCATGCGGCACGGTTGTGTGAAAAGCTGGGCATCGGGCGTTGCCTGATCCCGCCCGGTGCCGGTGTCGGGTCGGCCATCGGGTTTCTGCGCGCGCCGTTCAGTTTTGAGGCGAACCGGTCGGTGTTCATGAAGATGCGGCGCTTTGACCCTGATCTCGCACGACAAATTCTTGCGGAACTTGAGGCCGAGGCGACCCGGTTCGTGCGGTCATGTGATGCAACCGCCCCGATTGCGGCCGAGGTCAAGGTCTACATGCGCTATGCGGGGCAAGGCTGGGAAATTCCGGTGCCGCTGACCGCCGAGGCGGCACGGCAGGCGGATCCGGCGGTGTTCCTGGCGCGCTTTCAGGCGGATTATGCAAGGTTGTTCGGGCGGGTTGTCGATGGCATGGAGGTGGAGATCACCGTCTGGGCGGTCAATGCGGCCACCCCGGCGGCGCCTGCCCCCCGTGTCGCACAGGTGACGCCAGCAGGGCCGCCACCGGAAGCCGGACGGCGGATGCTTTTTGATGCAGCCTTAGGCGAAGTTCAGCGCGCAACCGTCTATGAACGCGAAAGCTTTGTCCCGGGGGCATCCGTGAAGGGTCCGGCGCTGATTACCGAGGACGAGACGACCGTCGTTCTGTCCGCAAGCCGTCGGGCCACGACGCTGGCCGATGGCTGCATCGACATGACCGCCATGGGGGACGCGCCATGACGACCTCGACCGTCGCGCATCAGGTGATGTGGAACCGGCTGATCTCCATCGTTGAGGAACAGGCGCAGGCGCTGGTGCGCACGGCGTTCTCAACCTCGGTCCGCGAGGCGGGAGATCTGTCCGCGGGCGCCTACAATGCCAGGGGCGACATGCTGGCGCAGGCGGTGACCGGCACGCCTGGCCATGTGAACGCCATGGCCGACGCGGTGGCGCATTTCATCCGGCGCATCGGGCCGGACGACATCCACGAGGGCGACGTCTACATCACCAACGACCCGTGGGAGGGGACGGGGCATCTGCATGACATCACCGTGGTCACGCCGTCGTTCCACAAGGGCGCGTTGGTCGGGTTCTTTGCTTGTACCGCGCACATCGTCGACATTGGCGGGCGCGGATTCGGGGCGGATGCAAATTCCGTCTACGAAGAGGGGCTTTACATCCCGATCATGAAGTTGATCACGAGGGGCCAGGTCGACGCCACCCTGATCCGCATCATCCGCGGCAACGTCCGCGAACCGGACCAGCTGGTCGGCGATGTCTATGCGCTGGCGACCTGCAACGAGATCGGCCACCGCCGTCTGATCGACATGATGACCGAGTTTCAGTTGTCGGATCTGGACGGCATATCCGATTTCATCCTGACGAATTCACGCACCGCGACGATTGCCCGGATCGCCGCCCTGCCGCAGCAGACCGCTGAGGGCCACATGCAGATCGACGGCTATGACCGGCCCATCGACCTGTCGGTCAGGCTGACGGTGCTGCCCGACCGGGTGATCAGCGACTGGACCGG
>JANPKV010000159.1:0-3461 GCA_031426185.1 Rhodobacterales bacterium
TCGGATTCCACGATGATCGCATGGATCCGCTCGATCCGCTGGCTGGCTTCCTTGATGTAGCGGATCTGCTCGAACGCCTTGGTCAGACGGCCGACCAGTTTCGCGCTCATGTCCACATTCGACGTGAAGGGGTTGTTGTACAGCATGATCGGCAGATCACAGCCCTCGCAGATCGCCTTGTAATAATTGAAGATCTCGTCATCCGTGGGGGTGTAGTAATACGGCGGGATGATCATCAGCCCGTCCGCCCCCAGGTCCTGCGCCTGCCGCGAATACCGCACGGCGTTGGGCGTATAGGCGTTCATCGACCCGACCAGCACCGGAATGCGCCCGGCGATGTGCTTGACCGTCGCCTCGATGAACGCGCCGCGTTCGTCGTCGGTCAGCGTCAGGAACTCGCCGGTGGTGCCAAGGATGATGATGCCGGGAACGCCGCTGGCCAGTTGCCAGTCCAGGAACCGCGCCCAGGCACCATAGTCGATGGAGGTGCCGCCCTCGGTGAACGGCGTGACGGTGACGGTGTAGCTGCCCGAGAATGTCATGGTGTATTCCTTTTCTGATGCGGGGCGTGACCCGGCAAAGTGGTGACAAGATGATGAAGACGGATGTTCTGGTGATTGGCGGCGGCATCGCGGGTGTCGCGGTCGCCTACTATCTGGCCACGGGCGGGGCGGATGTCCTGCTGGTCGAGGCGCACGATCTGAATACCCAGGCCTCGGGGTCGAACGCGGGGTCCCTGCATCTGCAGGTGCAGCATCCCGAATTCGTGTCGCTCGGCCCCGACTGGGCGCGTGCTTTCGGCCCCACGCTGCGGCTTATGCAGGCCTCGCTGGAGATCTGGCAGGGATTGAGCGCGGAACTGGGCGTCGATCTGGAGGTCAAGCAGTCGGGCGGGTTGGTGGTGGCGACCACGCCTGATCACATGCGATCCATCGCCGCCAAGGCGGATATCGAGCGCGGCTTCGGTGTGCCGATGGAAATGCTGGATCGGGCCGGCCTGCGCAATCTTGCCCCCTACCTGACGGACGATGCGATCGGCGGTGGGTTCTGCCCGGTCGAGGGCAAGGCCAATCCGCTGCGCGCCACGCCTGCCTTTGCTGCCGCTGCGGTCAGGCAGGGGGCCCGCATCCACACCCAGACCACCGTGACGGCGATGGAACGACACGGCGCCGGCTATCTCGTGCAGACCACGCGCGGGCCGATCACCGCCGGTCGCGTCGTGAATGCCGCCGGCGCTGCGGCGGCACAGGTGGCGTCCATGCTGGGCCTGTCCATCGGCCTTGAGGGCGTGCCCCTTCAGGTCACGGTCACCGAACCCATGGCCCCGCTGATCCCGCATCTGGTCTATGCCGCCTCGGGCAAGTTCACCGCCAAGCAGGCCCCGAACGGCACCTGCATCATCGGTGGCGGCTGGATGGCGCGCACCCGGGCCAATGGCATGATGGTCACCGATCCCGCCAACATGACTGCAAACATGGTGCGCGCGGCTGGCGTGATCCCGGCGCTGGCGCAAATGCGCGCCGTGCGCAGCTGGACCGCGATGGTCAACGGCACCCCCGACTGGCGTCCCATCATCGGCGAGGCCCCGGGCGCGCCCGGCTTTTATTTCTGCCTCTTTCCGTGGATGGGCTTTTCCGCAGGGCCAATGACTGCCCGCATCGTGGCCGATCTGGTGCTGGGCCAGCCCGCGCGCCTGTCTTTGCAGGGCGTTTCGGTGCTGCTGGACTAGCCCGCCCATCGCTCAGGCCGCGCCGCGTTCGGCCATGGGTCCGCCGCGCTTGCGCAGCCACGCCCGCCAGGTCATCGCCCACATTTCCGGGTCTTCGAACGCGGCCCCCTTGACCTGCGCAATCGCCTGATTGTGGGGCGCGGTCTTGACCAGCTCCGGCGTCTCGCGCGCCTCTTTTGCGATCTGGGCGACCACTGCAATCCAGTGATCAATGTCCTCTTTCGACCACAACTCACCCGCCTCCGGGGTGAACGGTTCCGGCACGATCCACGGCTCATGGCTCATCCACCACGGATCGATCGCGTAATCGGCCATCCGGTTGGCGAAATCCACCGTGCCGACCCCGGTTTCGGCAGTCAGCGGGGCCAGCGACCAGCGCGTCATCTCCATCCGCCGCACGCCGATCTCGGGATGCGAGATCGCAAGCCCGGCGATCTGTCCCAGTTTCTTGTCCATGTAATTGTTCGCCACGACCGAGATGTCGGAGGCCATGTTGATCCCCTCGGCCCCCATGGCGCGCGCCCAGGCATATGCCTTTACCACCTGCGGCACGTTCCCCCAGTATTCCCGGATCTTGCCGGCAGATTTCGGACGGTCGCTGTCCAGTGCGTAACGCCCGTCGTGCAATGTCACCACCGGCACCGGCAGATAGGGTGCAAGTTCGTCCGAACAGCCATAGGCGCCCACCGCAGGCCCGCCGCCGCCCTTGGGTGCCCCGAACGTCTTGTGCAGCATGAACATGCAGGCATCGAACCCAAGCTCTCGCGCGCAAAGTTTGCCCATCACCCCGTTGAAGTTGGCATGGTCATAAAAGCAAAGCGCCCCGGCCTCTTTGGCCACCCGCACCCATTCCTTTATCTCGGGGTTGTAGATGCCCATGTCGTCGGGGTTGTTGATCATCACCAGCGCGGTCTTCGGCCCCACGGCCGCCTTCAGCGCAGCAAGCGACGGGTAGCCGTTTTCCTCCAGCGGCAGGTTGACGACGGTAAAGCCCGCCGCCGCCGCCGTTGCGGGGTTGCAGGGATGCGCCTGGATCGAGGTGACCATCTCGGTGCGCTGGCCAAGCATGCCCCGGTCCGCCCAATAGGCGCGCGCAACTGCGGTCATCGTATAGGCGGCATCCGCCCCGCCGCCGGCCTGAAAGATGAACTGATCCATCCCCGACAATTCGCGCAGGATGCCGTCGAAATCGTGGATGATCTCCAGCACGCCCTGCAGCGTATCGGGATGCTGATAGGGATGCACATCGGCCAGTTCGGGGCGCAGGGTTGCGGCCTCCGCGGTCTTGGAATTGTATTTCATCGTGCAGGTGCCGAACAGGCTGACACCCATCATGCCAAGGGTCATCTGGCTGAGGTGCAGATAGTGCCGCTGCGCCTCGAATTCGGTGATCTCGGGCAGCAGGGGCCGATCCTTGCGGGCCAGTCCTGCGGGGATCGGGCTGGCCCCCGCCGCCTGCGCCACCTCGGGTTCCGGGGCGGGAAACAACTGCCCGCGCGCACCGGGGCGACCGATCTCCATGACCACGGGCTCATCCCATTTGGCCGCGTGAAATTGGGGAAGTCTGGTCATTGGCATACCTCCTGCACCGCTGTGGCGAGCCTGCGAATATCGGCGGCAGAGTGGATTTCCGTCACGCAGTACAGCGCCGACTGGCCCAGCCCCAACCCTTCGCCCGAAATGTCCTTGCCGCCAAAGATCCCGCGGGCGCGCAGCGCGTCGTTGATCTCGG
>JANPKV010000160.1:0-21638 GCA_031426185.1 Rhodobacterales bacterium
CCGAACAGGAACACCGCCGTCAGGAAGATCATGGTCGGGGCGATGTATTGCATCACCGCAATCGTCGACAGCCGCAGCAGCTTGGCCCCGTTGGCATAGACCATCAGCGGCCCTGCCGTTATCGCCCCGCAGGCCAACAGCAGCCCGGTGTCCCACGCGCTGCCCATCGCGAAATGACCGGTCCCCGTCGCCACCAGCCAGCCGATATAGGCCAGCGCCGGGATCGTCAGGATCATCACCTCCAGCATGAACCCCTGATTGGCCCCGATCGGCAGCGATTTCTTGAAATAGGCGTAGATGCCCCAACTGACGGTCAGCGACAGTGCGACCAGCGGCAAGCGCCCGGCCTCCAGCGTCAGGACCGCCACCGCCAGCGTGGCAAGGCCGATCGCCACCCATTGCCAACGGTTGAGCCGCTCGCCCAGCAGCACGGCGCCCAGAAACACGCTGAACAGCGGGTTGATGTAGTACCCAAGGGCAGTATCCAGCGCGTGACCCGCCCCGATGGCCCAGACATAGATGCCCCAGTTGACGCTGATCAGGGCCGCCGTCACCGCCCCCATCGCCAACATGCGCGGCGTGCGCAGCGCCACCTTCAGATCGCCGGTCCGCCCGGTCAGCCACAGCACCACCCCGGCAATCGGCAGCGACCAGATCACCCGGTGTGCGATGACCTCGAAGGGCGAGATATGGGCCAACTGCTTCATGAACAGCGGCAGGAAGCCCCACATCAGATAGGCGGCCAACGCAAAGCCAAAGCCGCGCAAACTGTCCTCGTTCTTCACCACCACCGCATCCGACATCGCAGGCCTCCTGATACCGGCCCCGACCTAGCGCACGGCGTGGCGAAGGACCAATTCTATCTTGGCATGCGGGTCATCACATCACCCCGCGCGCCGGGCCAGATAGTCGCGCGTGAAGGCGGCGTAGCCCTCGGACGTCACCCGCAACTCGTCTTTCATCATCTGATGCAGGTCCGGCAGTCGGTGGAAGGGCACCGATGGATAGACGTGATGCTCGACATGGTAGGGCATGTTCCACGCCAGAAACCGGATCACGCGCCCGGTAAACACGGTGCGCGTGTTCTCGAACATGTTGGCGACGCGCGGGCAATCGCCATGTTCGGCCAGCAGGTACAGCCGCAACACCGGTTGGCCCAGCAGCGCGGGCACGATCCAGACCCAGACCAGCCCCGGAAACAAGATCAGCGCCGCAGCATAGCCCACAGCCATCAGACGCGCCTCGCGCACCATGCGCGGCATCGCCGAGGCGGGCACGTAGTCCGCAGCAAAGCGCCCCTGCACCAGCGCCCAGATCAGCCGTCCTTGCGCGAGCCAGAACGGCAGGCCCGACACATGCCACAGCCATGCGCGCCGGGTCGCCGGTTTGTCGCCCGCCAGTTCAGGGTCGCGTCCCGGAATGTTGGTCCAGCGGTGATGCGCCAGATGAAACGACCGGAACCAGTCGAACGGCAACAACAAGAGGAACCCGCAGACCCGCCCGACCCATTCGTTCAGGCGCGCGCTGGCAAACGGCGTCTTGTGTGTCGCCTCATGCTCCAGCGTGAACAGGAACACAATCAGCACACCCTGCAGCGGGACCAGCACCCACCACCCCATCGCGATCAGCCCGCCCACCAGCGCAATCGCGCCCGCGTGCCCCGCCAGATGCAACAGGCCCGCCCGGTCCGATGGCGTGGTCAGTTTGACCCGGATTTCGGGTGGCAGGTTCGCCACAAATGCGCGGTGGTCCATCTCATCCGCCTTGGGGAATATCGAATGCCGGCGCGGCCAGCTCGAACCCCTCGAATCGAAACCCCGGGCTGACGGTGCAACTGACCAGCGTCCAGTCCCCGAGGCTGTGCGCTGCCTGCCACCAGCCCTTGGGGACCACGATTTGCGGCATCTCGCCGTTCAGCACATCCGGCCCCAGCCTCAACGCGCTGGCGCGGGTTTCGTCCATGGCCAGCGACAGCACCAGCGGCGCGCCCGCATGCCAGAGCCAGATCTCGTCCGCATCGACGCGGTGCCAATGGCTTCGCTCACCGGCTTTGAGCAGAAAGTGGATTGCCGTCCCCGAGGCCCTGCCGGCGACGTCGGGACCGACCCATGTCTGGCGATACCAGCCGCCTTCGGGATGCGGGGAAAGACCCAGTTTGGCAATGATCGCGTCGGCCTGCATGCAGCAAGCCTAGATCACCACAACCGGGCTTTCCAGTCCCTCGCCCCCCTGATGGGTAGTCCTGTCGCGGACAAGGGCGGGGCAGGGGCGTAACCCCTTGTCCCCACTTTTGTCGTGAAATCGGTCTTTCCTTGCGGCCGTGACCGACGGTCTATCCGCGCAGGATGCCGCGACCGGCATATTCAGCCGTCTCGCCCAGCATTTCCTCGATGCGGATCAGCTGGTTGTATTTTGCCAACCGGTCGGACCGCGACAGCGAGCCGGTCTTGATCTGCCCGCAATTGGTGGCGACGGCGAGGTCGGCTATCGTGCTGTCCTCGGTCTCGCCAGAGCGGTGGGACATGACGTTGGTGTAACCCGCACGGTGCGCCATATCGACGGCAGCCAGCGTCTCGGTCAGGGTGCCGATCTGGTTGACCTTGACCAGCATGGAATTGGCGCAGCCATCTGCAATGCCCTGCGCAAGCCGCTTGGGGTTGGTCACGAACAGATCGTCGCCGACCAGTTGCAGTTTGGACCCGATCTTGGCAGTCAACAGCTTCCAGCCCGCCCAGTCATCCTCCGAACAGCCGTCCTCGATCGAAATGATCGGATAGTCATTGGCCAGACCGATCAGGAATTCGACGTTCTCTTCGACGGACAGCGATTTGCCTTCGCCCTCCATCTCGTAGCGCCCGTTCTTGAAGTACTCCGTCGCCGCGCAATCCAGCGCCAGGTAGATGTCCTCGCCGGGCTTGTACCCTGCTTTTTCGATGGATTTCAAAATGAAATCAAGCGCCTCACGGGCGGACTTCAGGTTCGGGGCAAAACCGCCCTCGTCGCCGATCCCGGTGTTGTGGCCCGCCGCCGACAATTCCTTCTTCAGGGTGTGGAAGATCTCCGAGCCCATCCGAACTGCTTCGCGAATGTTCTCTGCCGCCACCGGCATGATCATGAATTCCTGGATGTCGATCGGGTTGTCGGCATGCTGGCCACCATTGATGATGTTCATCATCGGTACCGGCAGGATGCGCGCCGAGGTGCCACCGACATAGCGGTACAATGGCTGGCCCGAGAATTCAGCCGCTGCCTTGGCCACGGCCAGGGACACGCCAAGGATCGCGTTGGCGCCCAGACGTCCCTTGTTGTGAGTGCCGTCCATCTCGATCATGGTGCGGTCGATGCCGACCTGCTCGGTCGCGTCAAAGCCCACGATCTCTTCGGCGATCTCGCCGTTGACGGCGGCGACCGCCTCCAGCACGCCCTTGCCCATGTAGCGCTTTTTGTCGCCGTCGCGACGCTCCACCGCTTCATGTGCGCCGGTCGAGGCACCTGATGGGACCGCCGCACGGCCCATCTCGCCGGTTTCCAGATGCACGTCCACCTCGATCGTCGGATTGCCCCGGCTGTCAAGAATCTCGCGGGCGTGGATGTCGATGATGGTGCTCATGGGTACGGTTCCTTGCGCTGTTCAGCCGGTTGCGGTTTTGTGGCCTTCTACCTTGCGACGACGCTCTCGGTAAAGCGTGTAAAGTCCCGACCCGATCACCAGGGACGCGCCGAACAGCGTCTGGGCATCGGGTCGCTCGCCAAACAGCATGAAGCCCAGCCCCAGCGCGAATATCAGGCGCGTGTAACGAAACGGCGAGATCACCGACACGTCGCCGGCGCGCGTTGCTTCGATGATGGCCCAATAGGCGACAAGCCCGATCAAGGTGGCGGCGATGATCTGCGCCCAAGCGACGGATCCGGGCATCACCGCCCCCCCGGCGGCGGTCATCATGCCGATAGACAGCACGATTACCCCCGCATAACCCAACGTGGCGACGACGGGCGTCGGCACATTGGGGTCCATGCGGCGGGCAAATATGTCGCGCGCCGACATGCCGATGACACCGACAACGGCCCACAAGACGTTGGGATCAAACGCATCCGATCCAGGCCTGATGATCAAAAGGACGCCGCAGAACCCGACGAAGATCGCCGTCCAGCGCCGCCAGCCGACCTCTTCGCCCAGAAAGATTGCGGCGGCTGCCACGACCATGATGGGCGATGCCTGCAAGATCGCCGACACCAGTGACAAGGGTGCAAGCGCCAATCCCATCAGAATGCCGCCCGATCCCACCATCTCGGAAAGCGTGCGGCCGATGACCGGGACGCTGAAACTGCTGCGCACAAAGATGCCGTTGCCGCGTCGGATGGCCCACAGGCCAAACGACAGGAACCCGACAACGGCGATGATCAGCGAGACCTGTCCCACGGGCACGGTCACACTCGCGGCCTTGATCATCGCATCCTCGACGGCAAAGCCTGCCATCGCGAGCGCCATCATCAGGATGCCGCGCAGGTTCTGGGCCCGTCTGTCTTCGGGGGTCATGGGAATTTTCCGGTCGTTCGGGTGATCCTTTCCGATACAGCGGCCAGCGCCGGAACAGAAGACCTGACATTCCGAGCCGCATGGTTGATCCGACGCCCAGAGCCGGGCCGGTCGGCCATCGCGCTACCGCATTGCAGTGAAGGCAAAACGCCGGTGGCAGGCGGCGGCCGGTTGGCGTATTCCGGTCGCACCCGCAAAAGGACATCCGGCAAATGGCGCGCAAACCCAGTCTCGACGTGCCCGGCCTGGGGATCCTGCTGGCGGTAACCCTCCTCTTCGCGGTGAACCAGATCGTCGTGAAGATCGTGAATGTGGGGCTTCAGCCGGTCTTTTTTGCCGGCTTGCGCTCGGCACTCGCAATCCTTTTTGTCGGCGGCTGGATGTGGTTTCGCGGGCACCGCCCAAGACTGCGTCTGCACGTGGCCGGGGCAGGGATGCTGATGGGCGCTGCCTTTGCCGGCGAGTTCATGTTCCTCTTTCTTGCCATCGACCTGACGACCGTTGGCAAGGCAGCCATCATCTTCTACTCGATGCCTGTCTGGTTCGCGCTGATGGCCCATGTCGGCCTTCCGGATGAACGGATTACCCCGGTCAAGGCGCTTGGCCTGCTTTTGGCCTTTGCGGGCACCGCGGTTGCGATCCTGACCGGCCTGGGCGGAGGCGCCGGCAGTGTCGCGGGCGATCTTTGTGCGCTCGCGGCGGCAATTGGCTGGGCGTTGACAGCCTTTCTGGCGCGACGCGCGCCGCTGCGCGACGAAGGTCCCGAGATGCAACTGTTCTGGATGGTGCTGGTGTCTGCGCCGATCCTCCTCGTCGCGGCGCCGCTGTTCGGACCGCTGATCCGCGATCTGCAACCGGTCCATATCTTGTGGTTGGTGGTGCAGGCCTCGGTCGTGGTCACGGGAGGGTTCATCACCTGGCTGTGGCTTTTTTCGGTCTATCCGGTCTCGACCGTCGCGAGTTTCTCGTTTCTGACGCCGGTTTTTTCGCTGGTTCTGGGGGCAGTGCTGTTCGGGGAATCGATCACCCTGCCGCTGCTGCTGGGCGCGGGTTTGGTCGGCATCGGCATCATGCTGGTGAATCGCCCGGCACGGGAATCGGCACGAGCGAAGGATGCAGCCCTGCCGAAGGCCTGAGCGCCGCCGCGCAACCTGCGGCAGTGTCTGCAAAATCGTGATCTGCGGGCCGTCTGAGGCCTCAAAAGAGTCCTGTGGCGCGCTGGCATCATCCGCTGGGGTCAAGCGCAATTTCTGCGCGAGGCCACAATATTTGGTTTGAACAGGACCGAAAAATACGACAGTTTGACGAAGCTGACCGCCGGGCCACAAGATGTAGACAGTCTTGTGGAAGACGGGCGGGGCTGGCAGGAAAACAGGACGTACGTGAACACTGCCGGCATGGACAGTGGACCTCTGCCCGCCACAAGCGGGCGGGGCGCGAAGTTCCGTTCCTTTCAGCCATGAGCGCACACAACGATCCGGACCAGGCAAAAGCCGGCCGGTGAACAAAAGGACGGGGCAGATGAAGATCGAGCGCAAGTTTACCGCCGAGGCGACCGGCGCCTATGGCACGATGGCCTTTCAGACGACGGTTTCGGAGATTCGCAATCCTGACGGCACGATCGTGTTTCGCAACGACGCCGTTGAGGTGCCGGAGGGCTGGAGCCAGGTTGCTTCCGACGTTCTTGCGCAGAAATACTTTCGCAAGGCCGGCCTTCCGGCCTGTCTGAAGAAGGTGCGCGAAAAGGGCATGCCCGAGTTCCTGTGGCGGTCGGTCCCGGACGAGGATGCACTGGCAAAGCTCGCGCCCGAAGACCGCAATGTCGGGGAAACCTCTGCCAAGCAGGTGTTTGACCGTCTTGCGGGCGCTTGGGCCTATTGGGGATGGAAGGGCGGCTATTTCACCACCGAATCCGATGCCCGTGCCTATTACGACGAGATGCGGTTCATGCTGGCCCGCCAGATGGCCGCTCCGAACTCGCCGCAGTGGTTCAATACCGGGCTGCATTGGGCCTATGGCATCGACGGCCCGTCGCAGGGCCACTTCTATGTCGATCACAAGACGGGCGATCTGACCAAGTCGACGTCGGCCTATGAACACCCCCAGCCGCATGCCTGCTTTATCCAGTCGGTCAAGGATGACCTCGTGGGTGACGGCGGCATCATGGACCTGTGGGTGCGTGAGGCACGGCTGTTCAAATACGGCTCCGGCACCGGCACCAACTTTTCCAGCCTGCGTGGCGAGGGCGAAAAGCTGTCGGGCGGTGGCAAGTCCTCGGGACTGATGGGGTTCCTCAAGATCGGCGACCGTGCGGCAGGCGCGATCAAGTCGGGCGGCACCACCCGGCGCGCGGCCAAGATGGTCATCGCCGACATGGACCACCCCGATATCGAGGCCTTCATCAACTGGAAGGTCATCGAAGAACAGAAGGTCGCGAGCCTTGTCGCCGGCTCGAAGGCGCATGAGCTGCGCCTGAACGACATCTTTGCCGCGATCAAGGCCTGGGACGGATCGATGGCCGATGCCACCGATCCGGCAAAGAATGCGCTGCTGAAAACGGCTGTGCGCGCCGCGAAAAAGGCGATGATCCCCGACACCTATACCAACCGCATCCTGCAATATGCGCGGCAGGGGTTCACCTCGATCGAGTTCCCGACCTATGATGTGGATTGGGACAGCGAGGCCTATATCACCGTATCGGGCCAGAATTCGAACAACTCGGTCCGCGTCACGGATGGATTCCTGAAGGCCGTCAAGGACGATGCCGACTGGGCGCTGATCCGCCGCACGGATGGCAAGACCGCGAAAACCATCAAGGCGCGCGATCTGTGGGATCAGGTCGGCCACGCCGCCTGGGCCTGTGCGGACCCCGGCATCCAGTTCCACGACACCGTCAACGCCTGGCACACCTGCCCCGAAGATGGGGCGATCCGTGGCTCCAATCCCTGTTCGGAATACATGTTCCTCGACGACACCGCCTGCAATCTGGCGTCGATGAACCTGCTGACGTTCTTTGCAAACGGCAAGTTCGATGCCGAGGCCTATGTCCACGCCACCCGCCTCTGGACCGTGACGCTGGAAATCTCGGTGATGATGGCCCAGTTTCCGTCCAGGGAGATTGCGCAGCTCAGCTACGATTTCCGCACCCTGGGTCTGGGCTACGCCAATATCGGTGGCCTTCTGATGAACATGGGGCTGGGCTATGACAGCGTCAAAGGCCGCGCGATGTGCGGTGCCTTGACCGCGTTGATGACCGGCGTGTCCTACGCGACCTCGGCCGAAATGGCCCGCGAACTCGGTGCCTTCTCCGGCTATGCCCGCAACCGCGACCACATGCTGCGGGTCATCCGCAACCACCGCGCGGCGGCACATGGAACGGCCTATGAGGGCCTGAACGTGCCGGCGGTCGCCCTGGATCAGGTGAACTGCCCCGACCAAACCCTGGTGGCGCTTGCCAAATCCGCGTGGGACGAGGCATTGGCCTTGGGTGAGGCGCATGGCTACCGCAACGCGCAGACCACCGTCATCGCCCCCACCGGGACCATCGGTCTGGTAATGGACTGCGACACGACCGGCATCGAGCCGGACTTTGCGCTGGTCAAGTTCAAGAAACTGGCAGGCGGCGGTTACTTCAAGATCATCAACCAGTCGGTGCCGGCTGCTCTTGAAAAACTAGGCTATTCGACGTCGCAGGCGGCTGAAATCGTCGCACATGCGGTCGGTCACGGCTCGCTCGGTCAGGCCCCGTCGATCAACCACACTTCCCTGATCGGCCACGGTTTCGGCCCGCGCGAGATTGAAAAGGTCGAAGCGGCGCTGCCGTCGGCCTTTGACATCAAGTTCGTCTTCAACCAGTGGACGCTTGGCGCGGATTTCTGCAAAGGCACCCTTGGCATCCCCGAGGACAAGCTGAACGATCCAAGCTTTGATCTTTTGCGCCACCTGGGCTTTACCAAGGCGCAGATCGACGCCGCGAACGACCATGTCTGCGGGACCATGACACTGGAGGGTGCGCCGCACCTGAAGACCGAACACTACCCGGTCTTTGATTGCGCCAATCCCTGCGGCAAGACCGGCAAGCGGTTCCTGTCGGTGGAAAGCCACATCCACATGATGGCGGCGGCGCAGTCGTTCATCTCGGGTGCGATTTCCAAGACGATCAACATGCCGAACAACGCGACGATCGCCGAAACGCTGGCGGCGTATGAGCTGAGCTGGTCGCTTGGCATCAAGGCCAACGCGCTTTACCGCGACGGGTCGAAATTGTCGCAGCCGCTGGCGTCTGCGCTGGTGGAGGATGATGAAGAGGCCGAAGAGATCCTGACCAACGGCTCGCAGCAGGAAAAGGCAGCCGTGCTGGCCGAAAAGATCGTCGAGCGGATCATCATCAAGGAAATCGTCCGCTCCAACCGCGAAAAGCTGCCAGAGCGGCGCAAGGGCTATACCCAGAAAGCGATCGTCGGCGGTCACAAGGTGTATTTGCGGACCGGTGAATATACCGACGGCAGCCTGGGCGAGATCTTCATTGACATGCACAAGGAAGGTGCCGGCTTCCGCGCGATGATGAACAACTTCGCCATCGCCGTTTCGGTCGGTCTGCAATACGGCGTGCCGCTGGAAGAGTTCGTGGAGGCGTTCACCTTCACGCGCTTTGAACCCGCCGGCATGGTGCAGGGCAATGACAGTATCAAGAACGCCACCTCGATCCTGGATTACATCTTCCGCGAACTGGCGGTCAGCTACCTTGATCGCACCGACCTTGCACATGTCAAACCCGGCGGAACCGCCTTTGACGATCTGGGACGGGGTGTGGACGAGGGCAAGTTGAACATCGGCGAAGTGTCGGAATCCGCGGCGTCGAAATCGATCGAGATGCTGAAAAGCATTTCTTCGACAGGCTATCTGCGCAAGCGGCTGCCTAACGATCTGGTCGTCTTGCAAGGTGGCATGGCTGAGCGCATGGGCGCGACTGCGCTGGCGACAGGAACGGACGCCGCGATGGCGCTGAGCATACTGCTGCCCGATGGGGGATCGTCGTCGCGGTCCGCGACAGCGCTGGCGTCAGGCACGGTGTCGATGGACATCCGCGTCAAGGCCAAGATGCAAGGCTATGAAGGCGACCCCTGCGGCGAGTGCGGGAACTACACGCTCGTCCGCAACGGCACCTGCATGAAGTGCAACACCTGCGGCGGGACGAGCGGTTGTAGCTGAGCAACCTGCGGGGCGGGGTGTTTCCGTGACGCGAAACACTCCCGTGCCTCGGGCGGAATACGGCGCCACCGAAAAGGGCCAGCGCCAGAACTGAACGCTGAAAACTGCCAACCGAACGGGCGGGGACTGCTCCTCGCCCGTTTTGTTATCCCCCCATCACCGCCATCAGCATGATGATCGCGACGATCATCACTTCGCCCATGGGCAGGGGGATGCGCGACAGGGTCAAAAGGCGCGGTTTGGCTTGGGGTGCAACAGCGGTGTACATCGGGGAAACCTTCAGATTGGGGTCCCGCCAGTCTGGCGCGGGAGTATTAAAGACGAAAAAAGGCCCGGAAAGTTCCGGGCCCTTGTAGAAGAAACAGACTGTTTCGCGACTGAGGTCAATCAGACCTTCGCGAGATCCCGCAGCACGTAGTGCAGCACGCCGCCGTGTTCGACGTATTCGATCTCGATCTCGGTATCGATGCGGCACTTGATGGGGATGGTTTTCGTTGTGCCGTCGGCATAGGCGATGGTGCAATCGACCAGGCTCAGGGGCTTCAGATCGCCCGAAAGCCCGGCGATGCTGATGACTTCGTTGCCCTTTAATCCCAACGACTTGCGCGTCATGCCTTGAGTGAACTCGAACGGGATGACGCCCATGCCGACAAGGTTGGAGCGGTGGATGCGCTCAAAGCTTTCCGCAATGACCGCCTTGACCCCCAGCAGCGCCGTGCCCTTGGCCGCCCAGTCGCGTGACGAGCCCGCGCCGTATTCGATGCCGCCGAAGATGACCAGCGGCGTGCCCGCCGCCTGATAGGCCATCGAGGCGTCGAAGATCGAGGTCTGCGCGCCGTCCGGCCCGAGGGTATAGCCACCCTCCACGCCATCGAGCATCTCGTTCTTGATGCGGATGTTGGCAAAGGTGCCGCGCATCATCACCTCGTGGTTGCCGCGCCGGGCGCCGTAAGAGTTGAACTCGGATACCGGAACCTGCCGCTCGGTCAGATACTTGCCGGCCGGAGTTGTGGCTTTGAACGAACCGGCGGGCGAGATGTGGTCGGTGGTGATCATGTCACCCAGAAGCGCCAGCACGCGGGCGCCGGTGATGTTCTGGATGGTGCCGGGGGTCCTGGCCATGCCGCGGAAGTAGGGCGGGTTCTGGATATAGGTGGACGAGGCCGGCCAGTCGTAGGTTTCACTGTCGGTGATCTGAACGCCCTGCCATTTTTCGTCGCCCTTGAAGACATCAGCGTATTTCTTCTGAAAGGCGGCGCGGGTGACGGTGGCGTGGACAAGATCCGCGATCTCGGCATTGGTGGGCCAGACGTCCTTGAGATAGACCGGGCCGTTGGTGCCCATGCCCAGGGGCTCGGTGGTAAGGTCGATGTTCATATCACCGGCCAGCGCATAGGCCACCACGAGCGGCGGCGAGGCGAGGTAGTTGGCGCGCACGTCCGGCGAGATGCGGCCCTCGAAGTTGCGGTTGCCCGACAGGACGGCGGCGGCAACAAGGTCACCCTCGTTGATCGCGGCCGAGATTTCCGGCTGCAAGGGGCCGGAGTTGCCGATGCAGGTGGTGCAGCCATAGCCCACAAGGTTGAAGCCGATGGCATCAAGGTCGTCCTGCAGACCGGCGGCGTTCAGGTATTCGCTGACGACCTGGCTTCCGGGGGCAAGCGAGGTCTTGACCCACGGCTTGCGGGTCAGGCCAAGCGCGCGTGCCTTGCGGGCGACAAGCCCCGCGCCGATCATCACGTAGGGGTTCGATGTGTTGGTGCAAGACGTGATCGAGGCGATTACAACCTTGCCCGACGACATCGTATAAGTTTCCCCTTGTACGGGGATCTCAACGCCTTGCGGGCGTTTGAAGCCGTTGGTCATTTCGGTGGCAAAGCTGGCTTTCGCATCCGTCAGTGCCAGGAAATCCTGCGGACGCTTCGGACCGGAAATCGCCGGCACGATGGTGCCCATGTCGAGGTGGAGGGTAGAGGTGTAGATCGGATCGTAAGCCTCGTCGCGCCACATCCCGTTGGCTTTTGCATAGGCCTCGACCAGCGCGATGCGGGACTCCTCCCGGCCGGTCATGTGCAGATAGCGCAGGGTTTCGGCGTCGATCGGGAAGAAGCCGCAGGTGGCACCATATTCGGGGGCCATGTTGGCGATGGTGGCGCGGTCTGCGAGCGGCAGCCGGTCAAGCCCGTCGCCGTAGAATTCGACGAACTTGTTCACCACGCCATGCTTGCGCAGCATCTGCACGACCTTCAGGACAAGGTCGGTCGCGGTGGTGCCTTCCATCATCGTGCCGGTCAGCTTGAAGCCCACGACCTCGGGTATCAGCATCGACACGGGCTGGCCCAGCATCGCGGCCTCCGCCTCGATCCCGCCGACGCCCCAGCCAAGGACGGCCAGGCCGTTGACCATCGTGGTGTGGCTATCGGTGCCGACAAGGGTGTCGGGGTAGGCGACCATCTGGCCGTTCTGGTCGGAATCGGTCCAGACCGTCTGGGCGAGGTATTCGAGGTTGACCTGGTGGCAGATCCCGGTGCCGGGCGGCACGACGCGGAAATTGTTGAACGCCTTTTGCCCCCATTTCAGAAAGACATAGCGTTCCATGTTCCGCTCATATTCGCGGTCGACGTTGGCCTGAAAGGCGCGGGGGGTGCCGAACTCGTCAATCATCACGGAGTGGTCGATCACAAGGTCGACGGGGGCGAGGGGGTTGATCTGCTGGGCGTTGCCGCCAAGGCCCTTGATGCCGTCACGCATCGCGGCGAGGTCGACGACGGCCGGGACGCCGGTGAAATCCTGCATCAGCACGCGGGCAGGGCGGTAGGCGATCTCGCGCGGGTTCTGGCCGCCCTTGGCGCCCCATTCGGCAAACGCCTTGATGTCGTCGACCGTGACGGTCTTGCCATCCTCGAACCGCAGCATGTTTTCCAGAACGACCTTAAGGCTCGCTGGCAGTTTGGCAAATGACCCAAGGCCTGCAGCTTCGGCCGCAGGGATCGAATAATAGCTGACGGTCTTGCCGCCGGCCGTCAGGTTGCGTCTGGTGTTCTGGCTGTCGTGTCCGACGGTTACGGTCATTTCGCGATTCCTGGTCTGGATGAAAACATGCGGTCGCTTGCGATCTTGCTCAGGTGCATCCTGGAGTCTAATCGGAATGTATACGACAGTATACCAAATTTTGTTTTTTCATGCCATACCGAAATACATCAGTTTTCGCACAAAGTCGTCCATCGACCGCGTCAGCGCCTCGCTAAACATTGATTGGCAACAGAGGGTGGCATTTCGTAAGAGGAGTGCCAGACTTTGGGGAAGCAAAGCAAATGATGAGACGGATGATCAGTGCCACTTGCGGGCTCTGGATAGCGGCGATGTGTGCGCTGCCGGCTGCAGCGCAGTCCGGCTCGCCGGTTGTCGTGGTCGAACTTTATACCTCGCAAGGGTGCTCGTCCTGCCCCCCAGCGGATGAATTCTTTGCCGAACTGACCCGCGATCCGATGATCATGCCCTTGGCGCTGCATGTCGATTACTGGGACTATATCGGCTGGGCCGACAGTTTTGCCGATCCCAAATTCACCGCGCGGCAGAAAGCCTATGCCCGCAACATCGGCAGTCGCACGATCTATACCCCCCAGATGATCGTCGGCGGACTGGACAGGGTGGAAGGCAGCGCCCCTGCGGAAGTGGCCTCGTTGGTCATGAAGCATATGAAGGCGGCACAGTTGGTGTCGCTGACGGTGACGCGCAACGGTGAAAAGCTGGTGATACGGGCCGAGGCGGTTCGGCAGCTCGACCGCGTCATCAACATACAACTGGTCCGCTACAAGCCGCAGGATGCGGTCAAGATCACACGTGGGGAAAACGCCGGTCGCACCGTCACCTACCACAATATCGTGACCTTGTGGCAGATTGTCGGAGAATGGAACGGGGACGGACCTCTGGAGCTTGAAGCAAGCTATCCGGACGGCAGCCCGGGTGTGGTGATCTTGCAGGCCGAGGGTCCGGCAGAGATTCTGGCGGCGGCGCGCGTCAACTGACGCGCGCACCTTTGCCCCAGCGGCGGTGAATCCAGAACCACTGTTCGGGATGCGCGCGGGCATGCACCTCAAGGCTGTCGTTCAGCGCCTGTGTCATCGCCTCGGGTGTTCCGCGTGGGATCGGGGCCTCGACCACGATATCAAAGTTGATACCGTCAGGGCGACGAATTGCGTAGGTCGGCACCAGTAGGGCGTCGTATTTCAGCGCCAGCTCGGCCGCTGACAGGGCGGTGCGCGCCTCTTTGCCAAAGAACAGCAAGGGTTCGCCATGGCGCATATGCTGGTCGATCACCAATCCCAGCATGCCGCCGGATTTCAGGAACCTCACCATGCCCGTCAGGCCCTGGCGTCCGCGCGGGAACAGGGGGGTGCCGATGCGCGAAATCGCCGCAACGTAATGGTCGTTGAAATAGCTGTTGGACATCGGCTGGTACAATGCGCCGACGCGAAATCCGCGGGCGATCAGCGCTGCCCGGCTGGCATCGTAATTGCCGAAATGGCCGGTCACAAGAATCACGGGTCGCCGCTCGGCATGTGCTGCGTCAAGGGCTGCGAGCCCGTCGCCCGTGGGCGGGGTCGCGGCGGCGCGCGCCACAAACTCCGCGCCGGAATAAATCTCGATGATCGTGCGGCCTACGTTGTCGGGGACGGCACGGACCAGACGCGCCACATCGCTTTTCGCAAGATCCGGCAAGATCAATGCCAGGTTCTCGCGGACCCGCACGTCATAGCCCGCAAAGGGCGCGATCAGATGTGCCAGCACCCAGCCGCATACCGGCACCCGGACCCTATAGGGCAGGCGCAGCAAGAGCCAGATCAGGCCGCGCAAGAACCTGTCCTGCAGCCTGTGCCGCCAGGGTTGGGTATCATTTCTTGGCATCCGGGCCGCCTTATCGTCGCGGTGCCAGACATAGACATGCGCCACGCTCTCCACAAGCGCGCGGCGAACGCACCACTGGACAGAGGCGGGGCGCGGGGCCGCATCACCGGCGCAATGCTGTCAGTCGTCGTCGCGGATCAAGGACAATTCGCCTGCGGTTTCCAACTGACGGATTGCCGTGATCACCGCGGCCATCGCCTCTTCGCCGTCCTTTTCCTTGACCTTGCCGCGCGCCGCCATGTCTTCGCGCAGGCCCTGCGACATCCTTTGCGACATGTTTTCCAAAAGAAACTCCGCCGCGACTGCCTCGTTTTGCAAGACACTTGCGGCAGTCAGTGCCGTCACCAGCACGGGTGGTTCGACCAGACGCGTGATCTTGGGCACATCTCGCGGCAGGACACGTTGCGGGATGTGAACAAAGGTAAAGATCGCTTTGCGCACACGTTCGGCAAAATCCGCATCCTCTTCTTCCAGCCCACGCAGCACATCCTCGCGCGTCTGGGATGGCGAGACGTTCAGGATCGCGCCGACCCGGTCTTCCGGTTCGGTCTCAAACGCGCGGACGGGCACGGTTTCCAGCTGGGCGACGAGCGAGAGACCGATCCGCCGCACGGTTTCCGGATCGACATTGCCGGTCATCGACACCGCAAAGGCGACCCGGCGCGCACGCTCGCCGGGCAACCTGCCCAACAGTTCCGCCGCCTTTGGGACCGGCAGCTTGGACAGCGCGACGGCGGCGATCTCGACGCTTTCCTCTTCGATGATGGGCAGCAGGCGGTCCGTCGACAAGGCGGTCAGGCGGTCCCAGGGATCGGCCTTGGCAGAGGCGCCGGCCAGACGCCGAAGCCGGTTCGCAGCCGACGTGGAGATATGCCCATCCATCATCGTCAGCGCGCCTTCGATACCGCCGGGAAAGGACAGGCCGACCTGGTCGAGTTCATCAATGAATTCGGCCACGACCAAAGCCAGCGTCGTGCGGTCGACCAGACGCATCTGGCCCATCTGTTCGGCAAGCGCGGATTGCATGTGTTCCGGCAGGGTGGCGATCGGCATCGCCCCGCCTTCGGCCAAAAGCAACCGCACGATGATGGCAGCCTTTTCGCGGGGCGAGAGCTGACGCGCCCGCTGATCCGGCGGGCGGGCGACATCAACCAACTTTTGCACAGGTGTTATCCGCGCTAGTGCCACCTGTTCGCCCGACATGCCGACCTCATCCATCAAACCCTTGGGATTCGCAGGATGGACGAGGTCGGGTTAAAGCCGGCTGAAGATCAGCTGGTGCTTTGCTCGATGCAGGTGCCGGTGCCGGAATCCCAGACAAACCCTTCGGCGCAGCTGGCGGCGGTGGTGTCGATGCGCTCCATGCCCGAGCAGCCCGTCTTGGCAAGCGCCCAGCCGGGGGTCAGGGCAAGTGCAATCACGGCGAGTGTCGTCTTGATCTTCATTTGTCGTCCTCCATCAGGGTTCAGGCTCGAGTCGTATCAAAAATTGTAGGTCTCACCCGTGGCAATGGCGCGTTCCAGTGACGCCTCGGCCCAGGTGCCGACGCCGCCCGCGTTGCGGATCGCCGCAAGATGGCTGCGCGCGCTGTCCATCTTGTCCATCTCGACCAGCAACTGGCCGTAATAGCTGTGGGCAAGGATGTTGTCAGGGTTTTGCGCAAGGGCAGCCTCATAGGCGACAATCCCGCCCTCAAGGTCGCCGGACTTGCGCAAGGCAAAGCCGCGATAGGTCAGCACGCGGTCGGTGTTGCCCTCGGTCATCGTGGCCAGAACCACCAGCGCGTCATCAGGGCGACCGGCATAGGCCAGTTCGCGCACCGCCGCGAAGCGCTGATCGTCATTCAGGCTTTCCTTGACCGGCGCCACGCATTTTTCGGTCTTTTCATCCCAGATCAGACCTTCTTCGCAGACGGTGGTGGTCTCGGTCGGTTGCGGCGGCTCCGTCTCGTCGCTGCCCGCCGCAAATGCGGCAAGGGGCATCAAGGCGGAAATGAAAACTACCCTGTGCAGGCGCATGTCTGGCATCCTTGGCTTGGATTGAAAAGTAGCACAGGAATGCCGTCGTCAAGACACGGATATTCGCGACCCGGGCCAAATGTTCTTCACGGTCGCGTGACCGGGGCGTTCCGCCTAATTCGTCGGCAAATCCCCGAACACGCGCCCAAAGATCGTGTCCACATGTTTGGTATGGTAGCCGAGGTCGAATTTCTCGGCGATCTCCGCCGGGGTCAAGGCCGCCGTCACCTCGGGGTCGGCCAGCAGTTCCGTCTGGAAATCCGCGCCCTTTTCCCACACTTTCATCGCGTTGCGCTGCACCAGGCGGTAGGCATCCTCGCGGTTGACCCCAGCTTGCGTCAGCGCCAGTAGGACGCGCTGGCTCATCACCAGTCCGCGGAACTTGTTCATGTTGGCCAGCATGTTGGCCGGATAGATCACCAGCTTTTCCACCACCCCGGCCAGCCGGTGCAGCGCAAAATCCAGCGTGATCGTGGTGTCCGGCGCGATCGCGCGCTCCACCGATGAATGGCTGATGTCGCGTTCATGCCACAAGGCCACGTTCTCCATCGCCGGGATCACGGCCATCCGCACCAGCCGCGCAAGGCCGGTCAGGTTCTCGGTCAACACCGGATTGCGCTTGTGCGGCATCGCGCTGGAGCCTTTTTGCCCGGGCGAAAAGAACTCTTCCGCCTCAAGCACTTCGGTCCGCTGCATGTGGCGGATTTCGGTGGCGATGTTCTCGATCCCGGAGGCGATCACGCCAAGGGTGGCGAAATACATCGCGTGGCGGTCGCGGGGGATCACTTGCGTGCTGATCGCTTCGGGCGTCAGGCCCAGCATCTTGCAGACATGTTCCTCGACGGCGGGGTCGATATTGGCAAAGGTCCCGACCGCGCCGGAAATCGCGCCTGTCGCGACCTCGGCGCGGGCCGCCACCAGCCGCGCCCGGTTGCGTGCCATCTCGGCGTAGAAGCGCGCGAAGGTCAGGCCCATCGTCGTGGGTTCGGCATGGATGCCGTGGCTGCGCCCGATGCGAACCGTATCCCTGTGTTCCAGCGCGCGTGCCTTCAGCGCCGCCAGCACCCTGTCCAGTGCCACTAGCAACAGGTCGGTCGCGCGCACCAGCTGGATGTTCAGCGTGGTGTCGAGCACATCGGAGCTTGTCATCCCCTGATGCACGAACCGCGCCGCATCCGCGCCTACGATCTCCGCCAGATGGGTTAGGAACGCGATGACGTCATGCTTGGTGACCGCCTCGATCGCGTCGATCCGCGCGATGTCAAAGGGCGTGTCCTTGGCCTTCCAGATTGCTGCGGCGTTTGCCGCCGGGATCACACCCAGCCTCGCCATCGCGTCGCAGGCATGCGCCTCGATCTCGAACCAGATGCGGAACTTGGACTCCGCGGACCAGATCGCAACCATCTCGGGGCGGGAATAACGCTCGATCACGGGCTGACACCTCAAAGGGGAATTGCTCGGCGCTCCCTTAGACCGCGCCACCCAGTCTTGCAAGGCAAGCGGTCCGCCCCCTTTCCGATTGCCCGAAATATCCCCGGGGTCCGGGGGCGGGCCCCCGGCTCTTTCAGATCGACAGCCGGATCGAGGGTGTCGCAATGCCTTGCGAGCCGCGCTCGCGATACGGCGTGGTGTTGTAATGCGACCGGTAGCATTTGGAAAAGTGCGACGGGCTCGCGAACCCGCAGGCAAGGGCCACGTTGATCACGCTCATGTCGGTCTGCATCAGCAGGTTGCGGGCTTTTTGCAGCCGCAGTTCCATGTAGTACCGCTTAGGGCTGCGGTTCAGGTAGCGCCGGAACAGACGCTCCAGCTGGCGGGTCGACATGCCGACATCCTCGGCCAGGTCCGCAGGCGACATCGGATCCTCGATGGCCCCTTCCATCATCTGGATGACCTGGCTCAATTTCGGGTGGCGCACGCCGATCCGGGTCGGGATGGACAGGCGCTGGGTGTCCTGGTCGGTGCGGATGGTGGAATAGATCATCAGGTCCGCGACGGTGTTGGCGACGTCCTCGCCATGATCGGCGGCGATGATCTTCAGCATCAGGTCGATGGAACTGATCCCTCCGGCCGTCGACCAGCGATTGCCATCCATCACGAAAACCGATTTCGACAGGTTCACATCCTCGAATTCCTCCAGGAACCCATCCTGGTTTTCCCAGTGGATGGTCGCCTTCTTGCCATCCAGGAGCCCGGCCTTGGCCAATGCGTAGGACCCGGTGCAAAGCCCCCCTATGGTGACGCCACGGCGTGCCTCGCGTCGCAGCCAGCCGATCACGGCGCGGGTTGTGGTCTTGTGGATGTCGATGCCGCCGCAGACCAGCACCGTGTCGTCGCGGTCAACGTCCTCCAGACCCATGTCCAGCCGGAACGTCGCCCCGTTGGAACAGGTCTTTTCGGTCCCGCCTTCGCCCGCGAGCAGCCAGGAATAGACCTCGTGTCCCAAGGCATGGTTGGTCAACCGCAGGGGCTCGATCGCACCTGCAAAGTTGATCATGGTGAACTTGTCGAGCATCAGAAACACGAACCGACGTGGCGTATCCGCACGGGGCGACGGGGCGGCTCTGGTGGCGGGAATGGACATCTAGCGACCTGATCATGTCGGTTACGGTGCACGGAACCAGTTTTTTCAGCCCGCCGCAAGGCATATTCGCCGCAATCAGCATGCCTTTCGCCTTTGCATCGCAAGCGCGCGCGCGTATACGCAAGCGCGGAAAATGCTTGGACCTCGGAGTGACGCCATGACTAAGGGCTGGATAAAATCTGATTGGCGCGCAAAACCGCGCGTGCAGATGCCGGACTATCCTGATCAGCTTGCGTTGAAGGCGGCAGAGGTCCAACTGGCCAAGTATCCGCCGCTTGTCTTTGCGGGCGAGGCGCGGCGGCTGAAAAAGCAGCTGGCCTTGGCGGCAGAGGGCAAGGCGTTCCTTTTGCAGGGCGGTGACTGCGCGGAATCCTTTGCCGAGTTCAGCGCCGACAACATTCGCGACACCTTTCGCGTGATGCTGCAGATGGCGGTCGTCTTGACCTACGGGGCCAAGGTGCCGGTGATCAAGGTCGGCAGGATGGCCGGCCAGTTTGCCAAGCCGCGATCCGCACCGACCGAGGTGATCGGCGGCGTCGAATATGCAAGCTACCGTGGTGACATCATCAACGGTTTTGACGCCACCCCGGAATCGCGCACGCCCGACCCGGCGCGGATGCTCCAGGCCTATACCCAGGCCGCCGCCAGTCTGAACCTTTTGCGCGCGTTTTCGACGGGCGGCTTTGCCGACATCCACCGCGTCCACAGCTGGACGCTGGGCTTTGCCGAACATGACAAGGCGGAACGCTACCGCGAGCTGTCGAACCGCATCTCTGACGCGCTCGACTTCATGAACGCCGCCGGGGTGAATTCGGAAACTTCGCATCACCTGTCCACGGTCGATTTCTACACCAGCCACGAAGCGCTGCTGTTGGAATACGAAGAGGCGCTCTGCCGCGTCGACAGCATTACCGGTCAGAATGTGGCGGGGTCCGGCCACATGATCTGGATCGGCGACCGCACGCGCCAGCCTGACGGTGCGCATGTCGAATTTGCGCGGGGCGTGCTGAACCCGATCGGTCTGAAATGCGGGCCGTCGACCACTGCCGAAGATCTCAAGGTGCTGATGGCCAAGCTGAATCCCGACAACGAGGCGGGGCGCCTGACGCTGATCGCCCGCTTTGGGGCCGGCAAGGTGAGCGAACACTTGCCGCGCCTGATCAAGACCGTCCAGTCCGAGGGCGCCAATGTCGTCTGGTCTTGCGACCCGATGCACGGCAACACGATCAAATCCTCGACGGGGTACAAGACGCGCGCATTCGATTCCGTTCTGCGTGAGGTGCGGGAGTTCTTCGGCATCCACAAGGCCGAGGGCACCGTCCCCGGCGGCGTGCATTTCGAGATGACGGGCAAGGATGTGACCGAGTGTACGGGCGGGCTGCGGGCCGTGACGGACGAAGACCTGAGCGACCGCTACCACACGGCATGCGACCCGCGGCTGAACGCCAGCCAGTCGCTTGAACTGGCGTTTCTTGTCGCCGAAGAGCTGTCATCCCAGCGCGAGGCTGGCCGGCGCGTCGCCCTTTAGGGCCGCGCTGTCGATTGCAGGGGCGAAGACAAGGGGCGCGACGAAAATCGCGCCCTTTTGCAATGGCACGACATGTATCAGTCGGCAGAACGCACCAGCCGCAGCGGCCAGCCTGCGGATCTCGGGGGACGCGGCATCGCGTATTCATGTTGGGGTTCAGCGAATTCCCGCAGCACCGGGGCTGCCTTGACTGCGTCGAGGGTAAGTTTTTCGGCGCGTGTGCGGGCGATGGCAAACCGGCGGGGGGCGCGTCCGATCGGTCCGTCCAGCGCCAGGCATCCCAGCGCGAGATCGACCTTGCCGCCCTGCGACATCAGCGGCAACAGCATCAGGTGTCCGGACAAGGCGGGCTTGCCGATGCCGCGCTCTGCGTCCAGGTCGATGTTCTGGATGACGGGGTCGGCGAACAGGCTTTCTAGCAGGGCCCCGATCTTGCGACGCCCGTCGGGGTCGAACAGGGCGGTAAAGGGCATCCCCCGCACCTCGCAACCCACCAGATCGGTGATCTGCGATCCGACCAGCCGAAACCGCGCCAGCCCGGGTGCGATCCGCTCGATCATGAAGACCCGTTCCAGTGCGCCGGCAATGCCGCGCGGATCGATCGCGTCGCGGGTGGGAATGTCGCCATTCTGGCGCAGCCCCTCCCAATAGGCCCTTAGTTCGCGCATCGCCGGCGCCTGCGCGGTGGTCGTGTAGCTGTCATCTGCCAAACGGCGCGTAAAACCTTTGCCAAATAGCACGATCTTATCGTCCATTGCTTTGTCCCCTAACCCATGTAGCTGGCCGATTGTCGCGTTGGGCGGGCTCTGCTATGCCGAAATTCGGGGCGCAGGCCAATGGATGCGAACCCGG
>JANPKV010000161.1:0-2948 GCA_031426185.1 Rhodobacterales bacterium
CGCGATCCCCGACCGCACCCGTTCGCGCAGAAGGTCGCGCTCGAACTCCGCAATTCCCGCCAGCAGGGTTGCCATCATCCGCCCATGCGGGCTGGCAAGGTCAAAGGCCATCCCCGACTGCGCCACCAGCGACACCCCCCAGCTCTCCAGTGCCCGCAAGGTGGCCAGGAGGTCCAGCGTGGAGCGCCCCCAGCGCGACAGCTCGCTGACCAGGATCACGTCTATCTTGCGCGCCTGCGCCAGCGCCATGACCCGGGCGCGCACCGCCCGGTCCGCCCGCGCGCCCGACCCGGTTTCCAGATATACCCCCTCGACTACATGGCCCGCACGGGCGGCAAACTCCGTCAGTTCCGCGACCTGACGCGCGCAGGACTGGTCGGCGGTGGACACGCGGGCATAGATCGCCGCAATCTGTCCGGCTTGTCCCAATTGAACCCCCCCTGCATGCCGCCCGCCAAGCCCTTGGCAGGATTGACCCCAGGTTTGTCCATAATGAAGTATAGATCAATGGGGACAGCCCACCTGCCCCGATGGCACACCGGCCCGGTGGACAAATTGGACGGGACCGGCCATTACCCTTCCCTGCGAAATGGTGGAGTTGTGGGTGCAATGGCGTCATTGGCATCGGAGGACGGGGGGCTGCGTGGAGCGGCGGCGCTGGCACTGGTCAGCCACGGATCCGAGGCTGCTCTGCTGACCGATCTGGATGCGGCTTTTGGCCAGGGACGCGGTTTTGCGGTGGCCACCCTCAATCTCGATCATCTGGTCAAGATGGCGCGTGACGCGGAGTTCGCCGCCGCCTACCGGGCCCAGACCCATGTCGTGGCCGACGGCAATCCGGTGGTCTGGCTGCGTGCCCTGATGCGCCGCCCGGTGGCGCTGGTGCCCGGGTCGGAACTGATCGTCCCCCTTGCGGCACTGGCAGCACGGCGGGGGGTGCCGATCGCCCTTTACGGTTCGGACCAGGCGACGCTTGACCTTGCCGCCGACCGGCTGGAGAGCGATCGCCCGGGCCTGCAGGTTGCGGCCCGCATCGCGCCCGCCACGGGCTTTGATCCCGCAGGCCCCGTTGCCGCAGCGGATCTTGCGCGGCTGGCCGCCTCCGGCGCGCGGCTGGTCTTTCTGGCGCTCGGCGCACCCAAGCAGGAAATCCTTGCCGCCCGGGGCCTGGCTTTGCAGCCCAGCCTGGGCTTCGTGTCGATCGGGGCGGGTCTCGACTTCATCGCCGGGCGGCAGGTCCGCGCGCCGCTTTGGGTGCGGCGCATCGCAATGGAATGGGCCTGGCGCATGGTCAGCCACCCTCGCCGCCTGTCGCGGCGCTACTGGGACTGCGCCCTGGTCCTGCCGGGCTTGGCCCGCGCGGCCTGGGCCGCGCGTCTAAAGACGTAAGAGAGGGCGGCTTGGGCCGCGCGGAACCAGGCCGCCCTGCCTCCCTGAGGCCCCATGGCGGGCTGCCATGATTTTGCCCGCATCCCCAGCGTATAAAATTTGCGACATTCCCAGTTGCGAGCGATCCCATGTCCGACCTTGCCCCGCTCTTGCTGCCGCGTGCCCCCCTGCCCCGGCATCTCTATGGCACCCGGGCCGCCCTCTTCTATCTCTTGCGCGAAACCCCTGAACCGGCGGCTCTGGCGCCTTCGCCACTCTCCATGGCCGTGGTCCATCCTCTGCGCGCCCGGGTTGTGCCGACCCTGCCCGAACCCGCGCGCCCGTCCCTGCGCGACCTGTTGCAAAGCGACAGTTTCGACTTTCGCGGCCTTGGCGACGCTGTCTGACCGGACCTGCGCGTCAAGCTGCGAAATCACAATCTAAAGTTGCGATTCTTTCCTTAAACTCTCCCAAAGGTCGCAATCTCGCCGCAATTGGTGCAATCTTGCGCCCCGTGACTGTCTCAGATTCGTCAACAGTCCGACACAAATTCCCAAAAGTTCTTTCCAAGCGGCGGCAAACTGCGCACGACGCTTGCTGCGTGAGCAAAACACCCGGAAAATGGCGGTATTCCGCTTATCGAAATGGCATGAAATCGCCGAGTATTTCGGCATTTCCAAGCACCCGGTTGATCCTTTCTGCTGCAGCGGCGAACAAGGTCAGGCAAGGTCCATCTTGCATAAAGCTGCCGAAGAACGAACAGAAAAGTTCGTCAAAACAATAACATATGTGCCAAAAAGTCACTTGCCGCCCGGTCATGCCGGGTTGTGGGAGGACAGGTCTTACCCAGTTCCCCGGCGCGGGACGCAAAGAAGATGCGTCTGTCTGCGCCACTGAAACAATCTTTCGGCCAGCCGGCCATAATTTCGACGTTGGCCCGCCCTTGTGCGGCCACCAACCCTCAGCACGGTTTCCAGCGGCAGAAAGCCGGAATTCGCCGCAAAAAACTGGGCAAAGAGAAGGACATAGGGACGCATGAGCAAGCTGTTCAACAAGACCGCACTTTCGGGATCCTCCGTAGCCTCCGCCTCCGCCAGCACCTTCAAGATGCCGGTTCTGAAAGCGCCGGCGGCCGGCACGACAAAGACCCCCCCCGCCATCGATACAGCCGCAGGCAAGCTTGGTTTGCAGGCCGAATACTTTACCGTGAAAAGCGGCATCACCAGCCTCAGCGAGGTTAACTTCGGCATGGCCCCGGTGGCCAAGAGCCTCGTCGGCTCGTTAAACTGGGGCACCACCTTCAACCCGTTCTGGAAGGGTGGCCCCACCGATCTTTTCGCCGCGAAATTCTCGGGCGATCTCAATGTCACCAAGGCGGGCTCCTACAAGATCTTCCTGACCTCGGATGACGGCTCTGCGCTTTATCTCAACGGCAAGAAGGTCATCGACAATGACGGCCTGCATGGCGCCGTCGAAAAATCGGTGACGCTGAACCTGACCAAAGGGTCGCACGACATCGAGATCCGCTATTTCGAAAACAAGGGCAGCCAGACCCTGAAACTGGAATGGCAGGGCCCCGA
>JANPKV010000162.1:0-1803 GCA_031426185.1 Rhodobacterales bacterium
GGCCAAGCCGCCACAAGGCCGCGGCCCCCAGGGATTCGGTTTCCGGATCAAGGATGAAAACCGGGATGACCGGCCCGCCCGCCGCCGCTGCGGCCGCCACCATCGGCTGGTCGGCCAGACGCAAGTCCCTGCGGAACCACAAGATGAGGGGAGTGGTCATGCGCGGTCCAGTCTTGTCATTTATCTTGTACGTCCCGGGCAGCGGGACGGATCACGGACTTGCGCGGGAACCGACTTTCAGGTCACATCCCGCCATGATCCCGCCCCGACTGACGCCTCTTGCCGCAAGCCTGCCCGACACCGTGCCCTTTGTCGGGCCCGAGACGCAAGAGCGCGCGACGGGACAAAAGTTCGCGGCACGGCTTGGAGCGAATGAAAGCGGCTTTGGCCCCTCGCCTGCGGCCGTTGCGGCGATGACGGCGGCGGCCGAAGACGTCTGGATGTACGGCGACCCCGAAGCGCATGACCTGAAGGCGGCGATTGCGGCGCATCATGGCGTCAGCCCCGCGCATGTGGTGGTGGGCGAAGGTATCGATGGGCTCCTGGGCCTGACCGTACGGCTTTTGGTCGGACAAGACGACGTCGCGGTGACCTCTGCCGGGGCTTATCCGACCTTCAATTTTCATGTGGCGGGCTTTGGCGGTCGGTTGGTTCGGGTGCCCTATCTCGGTGACCATGAAGACCCCCATGCGCTTGCGGATGCGGCAAGAACGCAGGCGGCCAAAGTGGTCTATCTTGCCAATCCCGACAACCCGATGGGAAGTTGGCACCCAGCCGACACCCTGACCGCGATGATCCGGGACCTGCCCGAGGGAACACTTCTGATCCTGGACGAGGCTTATGCCGACCTTGCCCCGCCGGGCGCCATCCCGGTCATCGACCCCGACGCGCCGAACGTGATCCGGATGCGGACCTTTTCCAAGGCGCATGGGCTGGCGGGCTTGCGGGTGGGATATGCGCTGACCAACCCGGCGCTGGCCAAGGCATTCGACAAGGTCCGCAATCACTTTGGGCTGGGTCGGCTGGCGCAATCGGCTGCAGTGGCGGCGCTTGGCGACCAGGCGCACCTTGCCCAGGTGCAGGCCGCGGTCACGGCTGGTCGCGCGCGGATCGGTGCGATTGCCGCCAGCCACGGGTTTGCCGCCCTGCCGTCAGCGACCAATTTCGTGACGCTGGACTGCAGACGCGACGGCGATTTCGCGCGCCGCGTGCTGGCGCAACTGGCACAGCGGGGCGTGTTCGTGCGGATGCCCGGGGTGGCGCCACTGGACCGCTGCATCCGGGTCAGCGTCGGTCCGGACGCCGCACTTGACGCGTTCGAGGCGGCGCTTGGCCCGGCGCTAAAAGCGGTTCCGCTCTAGGGTCGCGGGCGGATCGCCCAAGGCGGGCCCCAGCGACGGGGCGACCCCGGCAGGCGCCTCGGCAGCACCAAGGCGCGGCACGGGATCCGGCGCGCGAACCGGTGCCGACCGGTCGGTGGCGATCAGGGCGGGCACCTCACCGGCATCGGCCAGCGCCCGGCGAAACACCAGCAGGTTTTGAAAACTGGTCTTGGTGCCGGTCAACCCGGACCGTTCATCGCAGGGCAAGGTGTCGGCGCGGACATATTCCCAACCCTCTTGCGCCAGGCCGTTCATCAAGGACTGCACCGCATAGGCAAATCGGTCCTCGGTGGTTCTGGCGGTGCGGGTCTTCTCTCCGCGTCGCGGGGCTGGAACGACCTTGTATTCATAAGTCTGGTACGACATCGGCATTCCTTGTGCGGCCCGGTGGCAGGCTAGAATAAAGTGGCCCCGACGCCCG
>JANPKV010000163.1:0-1830 GCA_031426185.1 Rhodobacterales bacterium
CGCTATGCGACCAGCATGGAGATGACGGGGGTCTCGATGACGCTGGTCAAGCTGGATGCGGAACTCGAAGGCTATCTGACCGCGCCGTGTGACTGCGCGTTCTGGAGCGTGAAATGACGCTGACGGTCACCGATCTGCGCGCCGCCATCACCCGCCTGACCGCCGCGATGGAGCGCGACTTCGAGGCGCTGAATGCGGCGGACGGTGCCTTGGGCGACGGTGATCTGGGGGTCACGCTGACGCGCGGGATGCGGGCCATTTCGGATTTGGCACCGGGATTGCCCGACGATCTGGGGCAGGCGCTGCTGGCCTGCGCGCAGGCCTTCACCAAGACGTCGGGTTCGTCCTATGGCACGCTGATGGCGACGGGCCTGATGTCGATGGCCAAGGTCCTGCGCGGCCAGACCGGCTTTGAGCCGGCGCAGATATCGGCGCTTGTCGCGGGCGCGCGCGATGCGATGCAGGCGCGGGGCAAGGCAGAGCTTGGCGGAAAGACGGTGCTGGACAGTCTGGATGCCATCGCGCTGGCGACAGCGGGCCTGTCTGACACGGGCGCAATCGCAACGGCTGCGACGACCGCCGCGCGTCAGGCGCAGGACGAGATGCGCGGCCGGATCGCGACCATCGGACGGGCGCGCATCTTTGGCGAAAAGACCATCGGCATGGACGATCCCGGCATGCTGGCGATGACCGCGATCACCGCTGCCATCGCCGGGAAGTAACGCGCCCGCCTGTCACCATTTCGGCGGAGGATTTCCGTCATGCATCGCGTGATCGGCAGGCGAAAAGCGGTCGACCGCGAACTGCCCCTGATGCCAGTAGGGATAGATCAGCGGCGGGCGGCTGACCTCGTTCAGTCGGGTCATATCCTCGTCGGTCAGCTTCAGATCGACCGCCGCGAAGTTGTCGGTGAACTGCGCCGCGGTCCGCCCCCCGACCACCAGCGACGTAATGGCAGGCCGCGTCAGCAACCAGGCGAGCGCGACCTGTGCTGCGGACACGCGGTGCGCGTCGCCCACCGACACCAGAACCTCGATGATGTCGTAAAGACGGTTCTCGTCGCGGATCGGGGGCTCGGTCCAGCCGGCAAACTGGCGCGTGCCTTCCGGTGCTGGTTGTCCGCGCCGATGCTTGCCGGTCAACAACCCGGCCGCCAGCGGTGACCAGACCAGAACGCCCAGGCCCTGATCGACGCTGATCGGCAGCAATTCATATTCGGCCTCGCGCGCCTCGATCGTGTAGTGGATCTGCTGCGTGACGAACCGCTCCCGCCCGGCGCGGTCGGACGCCATCAGCGATTTCATGACATGCCAGCCGGAATAGTTCGAACAGCCGACGTAACGGACCTTGCCTTGCGTGATCAACAGGTCCAGCGCGGCCATGGTTTCCTCGACCGGGGTCGTGCCGTCCCATTCATGCATGTAGTAGATGTCGATATGGTCGGTGCGCAGACGCTTCAGGCTGCGTTCGCATTCGCGGATCAGGTGATGGCGGCTGGTGCCTTCGTCATTGGCGCCGGTGCCGACCCGCATCCGCGCCTTGGACGTGATCAGGACGTTGTCGCGACGACCTTCCATGACCTCGCCCACGATCTCCTCGGCGACGCCGCTGGAATACATGTTGGCGGTGTCGAAAAGGTTCACGCCGTGGTCGATCGCCAGATCAACCAGCGCGCGCGCCTCGGTGACGCCGGTATTGCCGACACGGGCAAAGGGGCCGACCCCGCCAAAGGTAAAGGTTCCCATGGTGATGGCCGATACCTTGAGGCCGGACCGGCCGAGCGTTCTGTATTCCATGGCATCCTCGATTTTTGCGTTGAGGCCATGTTTC
>JANPKV010000164.1:0-8318 GCA_031426185.1 Rhodobacterales bacterium
GCCAGCGTCCACGGCCGCACCCAGCGCGCCCAGGCGGCATCCACGCGGCCCTCGATCAGGGCGGCCACCGCAAAGGAAAAGCTCATCGATAGGCCGACATAGCCGAGGTAAAGAAAGGGCGGATGAAACGCCAGGCCCGGATCTTGCAGCAACGGGTTCAGATCCTGCCCGTCAAGGGGGGGCACCTCGAGCCGCCAGAACGGGTTCGACGTCACCAGCATGAACAACAGGAACGCGACCCCGATGGAGCCCTGCACCGCGATCACGCGTGCTTTCAGGCTGGCAGGCAGATTGCCCCCGAACCAGGCCGCAGACGCCCCGAACAAGGCCAGGATCAGCGTCCACAGGAGAAGCGACCCTTCGTGGTTCCCCCAGACCCCGGATACCTTGTAAAGCATCGGTTTCAAGGTGTGGGAATTGGCCGTCACCACTGCCAGTGAAAAGTCGGAATTCACGAAAGCATAGGTCAGCGCTGCAAATGAGAACCCGACCAGCAGGAACTGGATCACCGCCGCCGGTTCCGCCACCGCCATCAGGCCCGGGGCCTTGCGGTACGCCCCCCACATCGGCACCACGGTCTGGATCAGCGCGACGCATAGCGCAAGGATGAGGGCGAAATGGCCAAGTTCGACAATCATTGCGCGCAACGCTGAGACATGGGGACGGCTCCTCTTTGGTCCACAGTAATCGCGATCCGGCGTTCTTTCCAGCACCCGTGCTGTCACGTCGCAGCCTGCCGCCCCGCGCCGCCATTCCTGCGCGACCGCCTTCGGCCCGCGATCTGTCCCGATGGGGCTGGAAACTGGCGCAAGATGGCAAGATACCGGTATCCGAACCATGCTAGGTTCGTGCCACCCTGCCCACCCTTGCCCCCTGTTTTCCGGAGCCCAGCCATGACCCAGGCCATCCTCATCGGCGCCCCCATCGATTCCGGGCAACAACGTCCCGGCTGTCTGATGGGACCCGCGGCCTACCGCGTGGCCGGTCTTGCCGCAGCGATCCGCGACCAGGGCCATGCGGTGACCGACTGGGGCGACCTTTCGCTGGGCGGCCTGCCTGCCGTCAGCAGCCCCAACCCGGTGGTGCATTCCCTGCCCGAGACGGTCGCATGGACCGAGGCCCTGATGGACAGGGTCGATGATGCCCTGTCGCAAGGCGGCTTTCCCATCATCCTTGGCGGCGACCACTCGCTGGCACTCGGGAGCGTTGCCGGGGCGGCTGCCTTTGCCGAACGGCAGGCACGGCCGCTCTATCTCATCTGGCTCGATGCCCATTCCGATTTTCACACGCCGCTGACCACGACTTCGGGCAACCTGCACGGCACGCCGCTTTCCTACATTGCCGGTCGCGAGGGGTTCGAGGCTTTTCCGCCCTTTCCCGCGCCGATCCGCGCCGACCGCATCTGTCTATACGGCATCCGGTCAGTCGATCCGGCAGAGCATGCCGCCCTTCTGGACCACGACATCGCCATCAACGATATGCGCGTGCTGGACGAACGCGGCATCGCCGCCCCCTTGCGCGAATTTCTGGACCGCGTCCGCGACGATGACGGCATGCTCCATGTCTCACTGGACGTCGATTTCCTCGACCCTGCCATCGCCCCTGCGGTCGGCACCACGGTTCCCGGCGGCACCACCTTCCGAGAGGCGCATCTGGTGATGGAACTGCTGCATGAAAGCGGTCTCGTCACCTCGCTTGATCTGGTGGAACTGAACCCCTTTCTCGACGATCGTGGCATGACCGCGCGACTGATGGTCGATCTTGTCGGGTCCCTCATGGGCAAAAAGGTGTTTGACCGCCCGACCAGAAGCAAATGAGGGCTTTGCCCGGGAATGACCCTGGTTCAGACGCCCGAGGTTGCCCGCCTAGTGTAGCCGGAACTCGCCCACGACATTCCGCCACTCTCCCGGGCTGATCAGTTTGCGGTGGGTGAACCGCACCGAATGCAGCGGGCCATCGATGTTGCCCTGCCAGAATTCGATGAACTTGAACAAGGCGGGATAATCCGGCGCCAGATCGTAGTTCTGCCAGATGTAGCTGTTGATGACGCTGCGGTAATCCGGCATCCGATAGTAAAGTTCGGCCGTCGTGAGGCCATATCCTTTCAGCATCAACTCCGTCTCGGTCTGGGGCATCAATCTCTCCTGTGCAGTCCCCCCGTTACAAAGCATGCCAGCTTTCAGTTTCTTTTCAACAAAAACAGTATGTTGTCACTCCGCCTCGGCGGCTGCCAAAGCCGCAGCCAGCCCCCCATTGCACCCCATAGCTGGGATGGTGTAATCTGGAATCTACCAAATCTTGAGCCAAGACCAGAAAGCGCGGGCCCTCGTGACCGATACACCAGAAGACATTGATAACGCTGGTGAAAAGCCGGTTTCGCATGGCCCCCAGATCGACATCGTCCAGGAGATGAAGACGGCCTATCTCGATTACGCGATGAGCGTGATCGTCAGCCGCGCCATCCCCGATCTGCGCGACGGGTTGAAACCGGTCCATCGCCGGATCCTCTTTGCGATGTACGAATCCGGCAACACCCACGACAAATCCTACCGCAAATCGGCACGGCCGGTGGGCGACACAATGGGCAAGTACCACCCCCACGGCGATTCGGCCATTTACGATGCGCTCGTCCGGATGGCGCAACCCTTCAGCATGTCTCTCAAGCTGTTGGACGGACAGGGGAATTTCGGCTCCATGGACGGCGATAACGCCGCCGCCATGCGCTATACCGAAGTGCGGATGGACAAGCCTGCCGCCTATCTGATGGCCGATATCGACAAGGACACGGTCGATTTTCAGGACAACTACGACGGCAAGGACAAGGAACCGACCGTCCTGCCGGCACGCTTTCCGAACATGCTGGTCAATGGTGCCGGCGGGATCGCCGTCGGCATGGCCACCAATATCCCGCCGCACAATCTGGGTGAGGTGATCGACGGCACGCTGGCGATGATCGCAGATCCCGACATCAGCACAGAGGCGCTGATGGAAATCATCCCCGCCCCCGATTTCCCGACGGGCGCCACCATTCTCGGTCGGTCCGGGGCGCGCAAAGCCTATCTGGAGGGTCGTGGATCGGTCATCATCCGGTCGAAAACCCATATCGAGGAAATCCGGAAAGACCGCTTTGCGATCATCATCGACGAGGTTCCCTATCAGGTGAACAAGGCTGCGATGATCGAAAAGATCGCCGAAATGGTGCGCGAGAAGAAGATCGAGGGCATCTCCAACATCGCCGACGAATCCGACCGCATCGGTATCCGTGTGGTGATCGAGCTCAAGCGCGACGCCACAGCTGACGTCGTCCTGAACCAGTTGTTCCGGTTTTCGTCCATGCAGATCAGCTTTGGCTGCAATATGCTGGCATTGAACGGCGGGCGTCCGGAACAGCTGACCCTGCGCGATTTCCTCAGCTATTTCATCAGCTTTCGCGAAGAAGTTGTTGCGCGCCGCACGGCGTTTGAACTGCGCAAGGCGCGTGAGCGCAGCCATATCCTGTGTGGTCTGGCGGTCGCAGTATCGAATGTGGACGAGGTGGTGCGCACCATCCGCGCCTCGGCCGATGCCGCCGAGGCCCGCGAAAGACTGATGGAACGCCGCTGGCCCGCCCAGGACATTGCGGATTACATCAAGCTGATCGACGATCCCAGCCATACCATCAACGAGGATGGGACATACAACCTGTCCGAAATCCAGGCCCGTGCCATTCTGGATCTGCGTCTGCAGCGCTTGACGGCGCTTGGCGTCAAGGAAGTCACGGACGAACTTGAAGAACTGGCCGCAAAGATCAAGGATTACTTGGAAATCCTCGGATCGCGCGACCGGATCATGGCCATCATTTCGGACGAACTTCGCGAGGTAAAGGCGCTGTTCGCCGTGCCACGCCGCACCGAGATCGTCGACTGGTCCGGCGACATGGAAGACGAGGACCTGATCGAGCGCGAGGATATGGTCGTCACGATCACCTCGGGTGGATATATCAAGCGCACGCCACTGGTCGAATTCCGCAGCCAGAACCGGGGCGGCAAGGGCCTTGCGTCGATGTCGACCAAGGAAGACGACGTGGTGACGACCCTGTTCGTGGCCAACACCCATACCAACCTGCTGTTCTTCACAACTGATGGCATGGTCTACAAGCTGAAGACCTGGCGATTGCCGCTGGCGGGTCGCCAAGCCAAGGGCAAGGCGATGATCAACCTCTTGCCGATCGAACAGGGCGTCAGCATCGCCGCCCTGATGCCGGTCGACGTGCCGGAGGAGGAATGGGACAGCCTGCAGATCGTGTTTGCCACCTCTGACGGCGACGTGCGGCAGAATGACCTGTCGGACTTCACCAACGTCAAACGCAACGGCAAGATCGCGATGAACCTGCCCGATGGCGTGTTCCTGGTGAACGCGGCCATCTGCGACGAGAACGACGACGTGATGCTGGTGACGGCGCTTGGCCGTGCGATCCGCTTCCAGACCACGGAAATCCGCGTTTTCAAGTCGCGCGGATCAACCGGGGTGCGCGGCATTCGCGTGGGCAAGGGCGACAAGGTCGTGTCGATGGCGATCATCCGCCACTTCGAGGCTGACCCGGCCGAACGTGCAGCCTACCTCAAACAGCGTCGCCTGATGGCCGGCGTGACCGAGGACGAGGCGGATGACGAGGAGGAGGCAGTCGCGGCCGGGCAGCTTTCACCCGAACGCTACGCCCAGATGTCGGCGGCCGAGGATCTGATCCTGACGATTACCGCCTCGGGCGCTGGCAAGCTGTCGTCAAGCCACGACTACCCCGTCCGCGGTCGCGGCGGCATGGGCGTCAAGGCGATGGACGGGGCGATGCGCGGAGGCCCCCTGGTCGCCAGCTTCCCGGTCGACATGTCGGACCAGATCATGCTGGCAACCTCGACCGGCCAATCCATCCGCGTGCCGGTCGACCAGATCTCGTTCCGGTCACGGTCCGCAGGTGGGGTCAAGGTCTTCAACGTCGCCGAGGGCGAAGAGGTCGTGTCGGTCGCGCGGGTGGCCGAGCAGGGGGTGGAGGAATAGCCCCGACGCCGCTTGAGGTGCTGCTTGCGGACCTTGCCGCGCGGCATCAGACGATCACTTACGGCGAGCTTGCGCGCCAGCTTGGCCTTCGGATGGCGGTGTTGACAGCGCAGCTTGAGGCCCTGATGGACCAGGACGCCGCCCGGGGAGAACCCCTCAGGGCTGTCTTGTGTGCCGGCAGGCTGTTGCAGAACCGGCCGGCAACGGGGTTCTTTCTGAAGGCCGCCGAACTTGGCCGGTTGTCAGCCGATGCCTCGCCGACCGAACAGGCCGACTATGTCGCGGGCGAGCGCATGGCCCTATTCCAGGCAGCCTCGACATCTGTGCACCCACGCACAACACCCCTTTGACCTTGCGCAATTTCGCGAAAACTCAGGCGAGGTTAGGTTGGCGCAAGCCTTCATCGGTGGGGCGGACAACATCAAGGGACATGGAACATGACAGCACTTGGCACTTTTGCACCACTCGCGGCGCGCATCCTGATCGGGTTGCTTTTCCTGCTCGCGGGGGTCGGCAAACTCGGGGATGTCGCGGGATTTGGCGGCTATCTGGCGTCCGGCGGGTTGCCTGCGATCCTGGCCTGGCCCGCCATTCTGTTTGAAATCGTGGTTGGCCTGGGTCTGATCGCGGGTTTTCAGACGCGTATCCTGGCGCTTCTGGCGGCCGCCTTTTGTGTGGTGACGGCGCTGCTTTACCATTTTGTGCCGGCCGATCAGATGCAGCTGACGATGTTCCTGAAAAACCTCGCCATCGCTGGCGGGCTGTTGCTGATCGGTGCGAACGGCGCGGGGCGCTTTGCGGTCGACAAGGCCTGATGATCCGGACCGGTCCGCAAGCGGGCCGGTCCATCTTTCCTTTGCGCGTCAAAGACCCTAAGTCAGGCGCATGACACACCCTCTTCATATCATCGGCGGCGGCATGGCCGGGTCAGAGGCCGCCTGGCAGGCCGCACAAATGGGCGTGCCTGTGGTCATCCACGAGATGCGGCCCAAGGTCGGCACCTTTGCCCACCGCACCGGGCATTTCGCCGAAATGGTTTGCTCCAACTCGTTCCGCTCCGATGATGACGAACGCAATGCCGTCGGCCTGCTTCACTGGGAAATGCGCGCGGCGGGCGGGCTGATCATGGAAATGGCGACGGCACACCGTTTGCCTGCGGGCGGTGCTTTGGCCGTAGACCGTGATCCATTTGCCGAGGCGGTGACCGCGCGGCTGATGGCACATCCCCTGATTACCGCATCTTATGAAGAGGTTACGGAGCTTCCCTCAGACGGCCACTGGATCATCGCGACGGGACCGCTCACCAGCAGCACGCTTGCCCACAGCATCCAGGCCGCGACCGGAGCCGACGCGCTGGCATTTTTCGATGCCATCGCCCCGATCGTTTATGCCGAGAGTGTCGACATGTCGGTAGCATGGATGCAATCGCGCTATGACAAGGGCGAAACGGCGGAGGAACAGACCGCCTACATGAACTGCCCGATGAACCGGGACGAGTATGAGGCGTTCATCGACGCATTGCTCGCCGCCGACAAGACCGAGTTCCACGAGGGCGAGACGGCAGGGTATTTTGATGGCTGCCTGCCGATCGAAGTGATGGCAGAGCGCGGGCGCGAAACCCTGCGGTTTGGCCCGATGAAGCCGGTAGGCCTGACCGACGGGCATGGCCGCGCCAAGCCCTATGCGGTGGTCCAGTTGCGCCGCGATAACAAGCTGGGCACCCTGTACAACATCGTCGGATTTCAGACCAAGATGAAGTACGGCGCGCAAGTCGATGTATTGCGGATGATTCCCGGACTGCACAATGCCAGCTTTGCACGGCTTGGCGGCATCCACCGCAACACGTTCATCAACTCGCCCACATTGCTGGATGACCAGATGCGGCTGAAGTCGCAGCCTCATATCCGCTTTGCCGGCCAGATCACCGGGGTGGAGGGGTATGTGGAATCCGCCGCCATGGGTCTGCTGGCGGGCAGGATGGCAGCCGCCGAAATCCTTGGAAGCCGCGTCAGCCCTCCGCCAGCCGACACGGCGATGGGCGCACTCATCACCCACATCACCGGCGGCGCGGAGGCCAAGACCTTTCAGCCGATGAACGTGAACTTCGGGCTTTTCCCGCCGATTGACGCCAAGGGCGGGCGCAAGGGGCGCAAGGATCGCTACAAGGCCTATACGGATCGTGCAAAAACCTCGTTTTCCGCGTGGGTTTCCGGAGACATCTGATGCGGACGCGCTTTGCGCCATCGCCGACGGGTCCACTGCATCTGGGGCATGCCTATTCCGCGATAATGGCACATGATATGGCGCGGGCGGCGGGCGGCGCGTTCCTTTTGCGGATGGAGGATACCGATCTGGAGCGGTCCCGCCCGGACCACGAAGCCCAGATCATCGACGATCTCTTGTGGCTTGGTCTGACCTGGGATGGGCCGGTCCATCGCCAGTCCGAACATATCCCCCACTACACGACAAGACTCGCCCCCCTTGTGGAGCGAAACCTGCTTTACCCCTGTTCTTGCAGCCGGTCCGACATCCGGGCAGCCCTGTCCGCCCCTCAGGAAGGGGTGGAGTTCAACGTCTATCCCGGCACCTGTCGGCACCGCACGATGGCGACGCGTCAGCCCGGCGATGCGTTGCGGCTGGATCTGGCAAGGGCGCTGCGGACCTTGCAGGGCGCGGATCTCACCTTTGCCGAAACCGGCCCCTCCCATGCGGGCCATCACCTCATTGATCCCGGCGTCGCGCTGGACCGGATCGGTGATGTCGTCCTGTCGCGCAAGGGCGAGGATATCGTGGCCTATTTTCTGGCCTCGGCACTGGATGACGCGGATCAAGGCATCACCCATGTCATCCGGGGCGAGGATCTGTTCGAGTTCACGCCGATTCAGGTGATCCTTCAGCGCCTTCTCGGCCTGCCGACACCCACCTACCACCACCACGCGCTGATCCGCGACGATCAGGGCAAGCGGCTGGCCAAGCGCGACGATGCGCGGGCCTTGTCAAAGTACCGGGCCGAAGGTGTGGGCCCTGCCGAGATTCGCCGCATGGTCGGATTGTAGAACCCGTCACAGACGCGTGTTCACGCCTCCGCAGCCAGCGTCTCCACCTCGGCCCCGTCGACGATTGCGGTGTAAAAGCACGACCGCCGGTTCGTGTGGCAGGCCGGCCCCTCCTGCTCCACCAGCGCCAGAAGGCAGTCCCTGTCGCAATCGATGCGCAGTTCGGTCAACCACTGGATATGTCCGGACGTCTCGCCCTTGACCCAGAACGCCTGCCGCGACCTGGAC
>JANPKV010000165.1:0-29408 GCA_031426185.1 Rhodobacterales bacterium
GCCGAACAATGTGCCGCTGCCCGGTCGCAACGAAAGTGGCGCGCCCTCATGCAGCACCGCAGGCGCAAGCCCGGATCTGGATCGTCGCACCGTCATCGCTGCGGCCATCGACTGCTCGACCATCACCGGCGGCGGGCGGACAACGGTGACGCCGCTTGAATACGTGCGGATATTCCTCACCGAACCCGTGGGCGTGCAGGGCAACGAGGCCGACATCCTTGGTGAGGTCGTGGGATCTGCCGGGGGTGTGGGGTCCGGCGCCACCACGGGCGTCTTCAACGACTTTGTGCAGCTGTACCGGTGACGCGCATGGCCCTCAACCAGAGCATCGAACCGGGACACGCGATCCTCCGCCGCACCCTGCGCGCGTTCTGGCGTCGCGAGGACGGTGCCGCGCTGGTGGAGTTTGCCGTCAGTTTGCCGCTGATCCTGATGATGGCCTTTCTGACCATCGAATCCATGCGGCTGTTCTGGTCCTATCAGGCCGCCATCGCGGGCGTCCGGGATGCCACGCGCTATCTTGCGCGGATCGCACCGGCCGATATCTGCACCTCGGGCGGATCGGTGGCGAGCTATGCCACCCAGCTTGAGACCATCGTCGAGACCACGATCTCCGGCGGCGCGCTGTTTCCCGCAGGCGTCTCGGTCACCTCGCTGACGCCCAGCCTGGCCTGCGTCACGTCGCTTGGCTTGCGTCAGGCATCTGTGCCGGTGGCCTCGGTCAGGGCAACCCTGACGATCACCATGCCCTTTTCGCAGGTGCTCCGCGTGATCGGTGTCACCCCGGCGGCCTCCATCACGACAAACGTCCAGGATCAGGCACGGGTGTACGGACTATGACGTTTTCGCCCCTCCATCCCTTTTCAGGCCAGACGATCGCGACCTTCTGGGCGGACGAAAGCGGCGCCAGTCTTGTCGAGTTTTCGCTGGTGGTGACGCTGTTCCTTTTCTTGTTGTTCGCCATCGTCGATTTTGGCCGCATCGGGCATGCCTGGGTCGGGGCCAACAAGGCGACCCAGCTTGCCGCGCGGCTGGCAGCGGTGCGCCCGCCAGCCTGTCCGGGCGTGCCGCTTATCAACACGCGCGGGACGGCGACAACCATTCTGAACTTCGGTTCGCTTTGCCGCGCGGGGTCAGGGGTCTGCGCCAGCCCCGGCACCCTTACCTGTCAAGGCGCCGTCACGAACGCGACTGCCTTGGAGATATTCACGGCTGTGCGCCCGCTTGTCCCGCCGGGCACCACGATTGGCCAGATGCGCTACACCTATGCGCCGGACCCAAATCTCGGGTTCCTCGGCGGGCCTTACGTTCCGATGGTGACGGTCGAGTTCACCAGCGTGAACTTCACCTTTGTCTCGCAGCTAGGCGCCTTTGTCACCGCGCTGACGGGCCAGACGTCAACGCTCGGTGGACCGCTGAGCATGCCCGGCATGTCGGTGTCGTTGCCGGCAGAAGACCTCGCCCTCGGGATGGATGGCTAGAATGATCAACTCTCAAGATGAACGGCAGGGCCCTGGAATGAACGTCACATACATGTTTCGCGCGACCAACCGCGAGGCGCGGGGTCTGATCGATGCCGATGCGGAGCCGACAGTGGAGGCGTCCCCGCCCGCGCCCGCACCGGTTTCCGAAATCCAGGCACCGCTGGTTCTTGGCAACCGGATTGAAGAGCCGCTTGAGCCCGAGATGCCGCCGGCCGCGTCGCGCACAGATCGCGCTTTGGTCGCGCCAGAAGTCCCGCCACACCTGCCTGCGAAATATGAGGCCACCGAGGGCCGGATCATTCTGGTCGCCAAGGCGCGCGGCGGAATAGGGGCCACCACGCTGGCAGTAAACCTGGCGCTTGAAATGCAGGCGCAGGCGTCCAAGCGCGGCCATGGGCATGACGGGCGCGTCGCGCTGCTTGATCTGGATGTGCAGCTGGGCAATGCCGGGTCCTTTCTTGATCTGACTGACCGCGGCGGCATGTTGGCACTGGTTCGCCTTGGCCCGGAACCCGACGCGCAGGCGATGCGCCACGCGATGGTGCGCCATCCCACCGGCCTTGATGTGCTGGCCGCACCTGCGACGGCGATCCCGTTCGAGGCACTCGACATCCGGCGCATCGCGTCCATGCTGGATGCGCTGGCAACCGAGCATGACGTCGTGATCGTCGATCTGCCGCCGGCCCTGATCGACTGGCTGGAGCCGCTGCTGGCCCGGGCAGAGCGGCTGCTGATGGTCACCGATCTGGCGGTCCCGTCGGTCGCGCGCGCCTGCCGGATCCTGTCGCTGATGACGCAAGACCACCCGAAGCTGCCCGTCGAAATCGTCGTGGCCCATGAAAAGAAGCCCTTCCGCATGGGGGCCATGCACAGGGATGCCGAAGCTGCCCTTGGACGCCCGCTGCGCCATTGGTTGCCCGACGAGACCAAGCTGGCCCGGCAGGCGCTGGACCGGGGGGAACCGCTGGTCCAGCTGGCCCCGCGCTGCGGCTGGTCGCGTGCAGTCAAGGCGATGGCGACGGAAATGCAGACACCAACCAGGATTGGCGCAAAAGCGTCAGCAAGAAGGGACCGGTAAGATGTTCAAGGATTTTGTGCTGCGCCGATCCGATCGCAAGCCCGATGCGCTTGCCCCTGGTGCCGGTCCGGCGGTCGCCGCAGTGGCAAAGACGGGCAATGTTGTCGCCTACCGCAAGATAGATGACGGGTTGCGCGCCTATCTCGACCTGAAATCCCGCCTGCATGAGGAATTGCTGGGCCGTCTGAACCTGACTGTCCTCGACAAAGTGGACCGGGGTGAGCTGCGCCGTGAAATCGGCGCGCTGGTGCATGACTTTCTGGCCGCCGAAAGCCTGCCGATGCGCGCAGACGACACTGAGCGGCTGACGTCCGAGCTGATCGACGAGGTCCTTGGCCTTGGCCCGCTGGAGCCGCTTCTGGCCGATCCGGGTGTCGCGGACATCCTCGTGAACTCGTTCAGAAACGTCTATGTGGAGCGGTACGGCAAGCTTGAACGCGTGCCGGTACAGTTCCGCGATGAACGCCACCTGATGCGGATCATCGACAAGATCGTCAGCCGCGTCGGGCGGCGTGTCGATGAAAGCCAGCCTTGGGTCGACGCGCGGCTTGACGATGGCAGCCGCGTCAACGTGATCGTGCGGCCCTGTGCCATTGACGGGCCGACACTGTCGATCCGCAAATTCTCGCGCGATCCCCTCACGGCGGAAAAGCTGATCGAGATGGGCACCTTGACGCCGGGGTCTGCGATGTTTCTGCGGGCCGTTGTCGAAGCACGGCTGAATGTCCTGATCTCGGGCGGGACCGGGTCGGGCAAGACCACCATGCTGAACGCCATGTCTGCCGCCATTGACCCAGCACAGCGCATCGTGACCATCGAGGACGCGGCGGAACTCCAGATGCAACAGGACCATGTCGTGCGTCTGGAGACCCGCCCCCCCAGCGCCGAGGGGTCCGCCGCCGTGACGCAGCGCGACCTTGTGCGCAACGCGCTGCGGATGCGCCCCGACCGCATCATCATCGGCGAAGTGCGCGGGACCGAGGCGTTCGACATGCTGCAGGCGATGAATACCGGTCACGACGGCTCCATGACCACGATCCACGCCAACACGGCGCGCGATGCGCTGTCGCGCCTTGAACAGATGGTCGCAATGATCGGGGGCGAGGTGCCGCTGCAGGCTGTGCGACGCCAGATCGCGTCCGGCCTGCAGATCGTGCTGCAGTTGTCGCGCCTTGCCGATGGCCGCCGGCGGATCATGTCGATCTCGGAAATCACCGGCATGGAGGGCGATGTCATCAGCATGCAGGACATCTTTGTGTTCCGCAAACGCGGCCGGTCCGACAGCGGAGAGGTCTTGGGGGAATTCGTGCCCACCGGGATCCGTCCGAAATGCATGGAGCTGTTGACGGCGGCCGGCGTGTCGATGGCGGCCGAGGCCTTCGGGGCAGGGGGGGCCGCGTGATGGGCGATTTGATTTCACGCGTCGACCCCGGCTGGCTGATCTTCATCGGCGTCTTCATGGGTGTGCTGTTGCTGATCGAGGGGATGCGCCAGCTGTCTTCGCGCCGCGAAACGGATGCCGAGGCGCGCTCGCGCCGGATGCGGCTGATCGCCGGCGGCACCCAGTTGGAGGAACGCCTCGACATCCTGTTGCCCGGCGACGGCAGCCAGAAGAAATTCCTCGGGCTTGATCTGGGCAACATGCTGATGGCCGCAGGGTTGCCAGCGCAGCCGACGGTGTTTGGTCTGGGCGCGATTGCGCTGTTTTGCCTGGCCGCGATGGGGCTGGTGCCGTTGGTGGGACCCCTGGTCGCGGTCGGTCTGTCGTTGATGCTCTTTGTGCTGTTGCCGCTGATGGTGCTGTCGTCGCTGCATGCCGCGCGTCTGCAGCGGATCTCGACGCAACTGCCGGACGCGCTGGATCTGATGGCACGGGCGTTGAAGGCGGGACATCCGTTGTCGGCCTCGATCGGAACCGTGGCTGAAACGATGCCCGATCCGATCGGCACCGAGTTCGGGATCATGGTCGACCAGATCAGCTATGGTGACGAACTGGTGACCGCATTCCGCAAACTCGCCGACCGCAATCCGAACGAGGATTTCCACTATCTGGCGGTCAGTATCGCAATCCAGCACGGCACCGGCGGCAATCTTGGCCGGGTGCTTGGCGTTCTGGGGGGCGTCATGCGCGGGCGCATCATGATGCGCCGCAAGATCAAGTCGATGTCTGCCGAAGGGCGCATCTCAGCGTGGATCCTGTCCAGCATCCCCTTCCTGATGGTGGGTCTGAATTCGATCATCACGCCCTCTTATTACGGCGATGTCGTTGGGGACCCGCTGTTCATGCCGATGGCGCTGGCGGCGCTTGCGCTGATCCTTCTGAACGCGTTCGTGCTTTCCCGTCTTGTCAATTTCCGCATCTAGGGGCCAGTCATGCTGACAACCATTTCGCCCATCGCAGCCGGCCTTGGCGTTGATCCCAGGACCCTGATCCTTGCCGGACTGTTTGCGGGATCGCTGCTGGTCTTCCTCAGCCTTGTGAACATCGCGCGCGACCGCAGCCTGGTCCGGGTGCGCGCGCGGATGCGGGCCGCAGGGGTTGCAGCAGGTGGGGGTACTGCGGGTGCGCAAGACGTGACGTCGCTGTTTGTGGCGCCTGAAATTGCCCCCGGTGGGCTGGCAAAGGCCTTCCTTCCGACCGAACAGAAGGAACGCAACAAGGTCCGTCGTGATCTCGTCCATGCGGGGTTCTCCGGACCGAACGCCGTCTTGTGGTTTTACGGGTTGCGCGTTGTTGCGGGGCTGGTGCTGCCGGCGCTGGTCGCGTTGGCCTTCCTGTACCGCGAGGCGCTGCCCTTGCCGGAATTCGTGGCCGAACGCATGGGCCGTGTCGCCGGCAACCAGCTGTTGATCCTGTTTGGCGTCATGATCCTGGTCGGATTCTACGGGCCGGCCTATTGGCTGTCATCGCGCGCCAAGGAACGCAGATACCGCGTCGAACTCGGCTTTCCGAACGCGCTTGACCTCATGCAGGTGTCGATCGAAAGCGGTCTCGGATTTGATGCCGCCCTTGCGCGGGTGTCGAAAGAGCTGGAAAAATCGGCGCCCGAAATCGCGCAGGAGTTCAACGTCGCCCAGCAAGAGATCATGGCCGGGCGCGACCGCGAAGGGGCATTCCTGGCGATGGCGGAACGGCTTGCCATCGACGAGGCCTATTCCTTTGTGAACGTCGTCCTGCAATCGGTCCGCTTCGGCAGTTCGATGAGCCAGGCCCTGTTGACCTATTCCGACGAAATGCGGCAACGGCGCGAACTGCGCGCGCAGGAAAAGGCCAACCGGCTGCCGGTCCTGATGTCTGCCGTCATGGCGATGCTGATGATGCCGGCACTGCTTATCGTGACCATCGGGCCGGTGGTGTTGCGCTACATGCAGACATTTCCTGACTGATCGCCCGGTATCCAAGGCAGGCGCCTACGCCGTCACGTCGCGCCCATGATGAACTCCGCACAGCGGTCGCCCATCATCATCGCCGGGGCGTTGGTGTTTCCGGCATTGATGTCTGGCACGGCTGACATGTCTGCCACGCGCAGTCCGTCTATGCCGCGCACCCTCAGGCGCGAGTCGAGCACCGCCATGGGGTCCCCATCCGCCCCCATGCGGGCGGTCGCGGCGGGATGGTAGTTCGTCTTGACGAAACGCCGGCAATGTTCGGCCAGCGACGCATCGTCCAGATGCGCCGCATCCGGGATCACCAGGCGCTTGATCTTGTCGGCAAGGGGGGCCGTATCGAAAGCACGGATGAAAAAGCGCTGGCCCGCGATCATTGCGGCCATGTCGTCGGGGTGCTTGAGCAGGTTGGGGCTGACCACGGGCTTGTCGGCCGGGTCGGCTGACCGCAGCCGCACCTCGCCGCGCGATTTCGGTTTCACCACGACGGTCGTCACGGTCAAGCCATGCGTGTTGTCAACCAGGCTCAGGGTATCGCGGTCCAGATAGACGATCGGCACGCAAAAGGCCTGGATCGTGGGCTCGGCGTCCGGGTCGGTCGGGTTGACGAAGGCGCCCGCCTCCACCCCTGCCGACAGAATGCGCCCGGTACCAAAAAGGCGGAATTGAATGCCGTTCAGCAGCATCCGCCAGCCGTTGCCCTGTTGGAAGTAGCCATATTTGCCGGTCGAGGTGGCGATCATCGGCACTTCCGGATGGTCGATCAGGTTCTGGCCGATACCGGGCAGATCGACCTTCACATCGATCCCGTGCTGGCGCAGATGGTCCGCAGGGCCAAGGCCCGACAGCATCAACAGCTTCGGCGTGATCAGCGCGCCCGCAGTCACGATGACTTCGCCGCGCGTGTGGCTTTGGCGCAGCGTCCCGGATGCGTCGCGCCATTCCACCCCGACGGCGCGCCCGCCCTCGATCAGCAGCCGCTCTGCCCGCGCTTGCAGGCGGATGGTCAGGCGCTTGTCCCCCTCCAGCGGGGTCAGAAAGGCATAGGCCGCCGATGAGCGGCGGCCATGGCGGTTCATGAACTGGTAAAAGCCGACTCCGCGCTGGCTGGGCCCGTTGAAATCCGGGTTATAGGGTTCGCCCATGCCCTGCACGGCCTGCACGAACCAGCGCGAGATCTGATCAATGTGGCCGGGGTCGGAAACCTGCATCTTGCCCCCCACGCCGTGAAGGGCATTGTTCAGGCGGTTGTTGTCCTCCATCCCGCGAAAGTGTTTCAGGACCGCAGTCCACGACCAGTCCGCGCCATCGTTGTTGCCACGCAGCGCGGCATCCCAGGCGTTGTAGTCGGACGGCCGCCCGCGCATGTAAACCTGGGCATTGACCGAACTTCCGCCCCCCAGCACGTTCGCCTGCGGAATGTCATGCGCCCGCCCCCCAAGATGCGCCTGCGGCTCGGTCGTGTGGTAATGCATGAACTTGGAGCCGTTGATCATCTTGAAGATGCCCGGCGGCATGTCCAGAAGCGGGTGGCGGTTGGAATGCCCGCCCTCCAGGATCAGGACGCGACAGCCGCCATCCGCGACCAGCCGCGCGGCCGCCACGCAGCCCGACGAGCCGCCACCGACAACGATATGATCGAATTCATCGCGCGCCATGAGGGGCGTCCTTTCCTTGTGATACCGGGGACGACCGACCGGCTGCTGTGGTGTCAGATCGCCTCAAAGGTGCCACGGACATATTCCCAGGCCGCGTTCAGATGGGCGTTCAGTGCCGCCTCGGCCGCGTCGGGATCACGGTCTCGGATCGCGTTGTAGATATCGGAATGGCGGTGAAAGTTCACCCGGTTTCGTTCCGGTGAGCGTGGCATTTTCACCCAGTGGGGTGCAAGCCAGGCCGTAAAGGCCTTGTGCAGCGCGGGAAATACCGGGTTCTTGGGGATGTCATAAAGGACCGCGTGAAACGCCACGTCGGTGCGGTAGAACGCGGCGCTGTCGGGGATCGCGGCCTCGTTCGCGTCCAGCGCGCGTTTCAGCGCCTCGATGTCGTCCTTGCGCGCCTGCCGCGCGGCCTGGCGGACCAGCGATGCCTCCAGGAAGATGCGGGTGTCATAAAGGTTCTTCACGCCGCCTGACTGCGCAAGAAGGTGGCCCACCACCCCGTCTGCCGCCGCCAACGCCGCATCATAGCCCGGCCTGCGCACCACGGGGCGATAGCGCGGGCGGCTTTCCACCAGTCCGCGAGACGCCAGCGCCGCGACCGCTTCGCGCACGACCGTGCGGCTGACGCCGTAGGTCTCGATCAGGTCGCGCTCGGGCGGAAGGGGGGCGCCGTCGACCAGATCGCCCGCCGCGATGCGGGCCTCGATCTGGCGGACCAGACTGTCGGCGGCCCGATAAGAGCTTGGCCTCGGGGGGGCGACCTGGTCCGACATTTTGGCTCCGCTATGGGATCTGGTGCGACTATATGGCGGGTGCTGCGCCGTGCAACAGCTTTTGTTTGGTCTGACCAAAACAGGGTAGAAGTTTCCGGCGTGGCACGCGTTTGTGGCCAATCCTTGCCCAAGTCGCGCCATTGGGTGCAGCATAGCGGCGATACCTCTGCACATATCGCTTGACGCCTGCGCGATTCTATCAACATCTGAAGTCAGTTTAATCATACCAAAAGGTGGATGCATTTGCTGCATGATCTTGCCCAGCTGGTCGCCAATGACACCCCTCTGAAGGCGCGGATGTTCGTTGATGGGCGGTGGGGCGAGGCCGCGATGGTGGGCCACGAGGTTGAAAATCCGGCCAATGCGCAGACCATCGCCGTGACCCCGGCAGGCGACGCCGGCACCGCCGAGGATGCGCTTTTGGCTGCGCGGCAGGCCCAGCGGCTGTGGGCGCGACGCCCGGCGGTGGAGCGGGGGCAGGCGGTCTAGGCGCTGGCCGATGCCGTGCGCGCGCATGCCGATCTGTTGGCGCGGGTCGTCGTGGCGGAACAGGGCAAGCCCCTCGGGCAGGCCCGGGGCGAGGTGGGCGCGACCGAGACCTTCCTGCGCTTTGCCGCCGAACAGGCCCGCCGGATCGAGGGCGAGATCCTGCCGTCGGACAGTCCCGATGAGGAAATCCATATCCGCCGTCTGCCGCATGGCGTCGTGGTGGGGCTGACGGCGTGGAACTATCCGCTGGCGCTGGCCGCGCGAAAGCTGGGCCCGGCGCTGGTCGCGGGCAACGCGTTCGTGCTGAAGGCGCATGAATTCACGCCGCTTTCGGGTCTTGCCATGGCGGCGCTGGCCGAAAAGGTGGGGCTGCCGGCCGGGGTCTTCAACGTGGTCACGGGCGACGGTCGCACGCTTGGCCGCGCGCTTGTGGACGGGGCGGACATGGTCACGATGACCGGATCGACCCGCGCCGGGCGCGAGATCTATGCGGCCGGAGCGGCCAAGATCAAGAACCTGCGGCTGGAGCTGGGCGGCAAGGCCCCCTTCATCGTGATGGAGGATGCCGATATCGACCGCGCGGTGGACGCCGCCATCACAGCGCGCTTCACCAATTGCGGTCAGATCTGCACCTGCAACGAGCGGATGTATCTGCACCGCGCAATTGCCGACGAATTCCTGGCCAAGTTCACCGCCAAGGCGGGTGCGCTGACCATCGGCATGCCCCTGACCGACCCCGACCTTGGCCCCAAGGTCAGCGCGGGCGAGGTGGACAAGGTGGAGGCAATGACCAAAGCCGCCGTCGATGCGGGTGCCGAAGTCCTGCTGCGCGGCGGCCCGTTGCGCGAGGGCAGCTTTGCCAGGGGCAACTGGATTGCGCCCACCGTTCTTGTTGCCACGGACAACGACATGCCGGTGATGCAGGAGGAAATCTTTGGCCCGGTCGTCGCCGCACTGGTGGCGGACAGCTTTGATCAGGCGCTCGCGCTGGCCAATGACAGCGCATATGGCCTGTCGGCTTATGTCTGGACCCAGGATCGCCGCCGCCTGATGGCTGCGGCCGCGTCGCTCAACTTCGGCGAGATTTATTGCAACCGGACCAATGGTGAACTCGTTCAAGGATTCCACTCTGGCTGGGGCCTTTCGGGCCTGGGCGGAGAGGATGGGAAACACGGCTTCGACGGGTATCTGCGAAAGAAGACGATGTACCTCAACTGGGCCTGACGCGGCCCGTCACGCGGCATTGCCGCACCTTCTGGGAGGAAGAGATGAAAAGACGTATGTTGATGGGCGCCGCCGCGATGGCCGCCGTCCTTTCGGTCACCGGGATTGTCAGCGCGCAGGACCTGCCACCGCTGGAAGCCAAGGACAGCTACAAGGTCGGATTTGCGCAGACCGAAAGCAACAACCCCTGGCGGATCGCGCAGACGAAAAGCTTTGTCGACACTGCGGCGACCTGCGGCTGGGAACTGATCCAGACCGACGCGGGTGGCTCTGCCGCCAAACAGGTGGCCGACGTGGACAGCATGATCGCGCAAGGCATCGACGTTCTCTTCCTGCCTCCGCGTGAGGAAAGCCCGCTGATCCCCGCAGTGATGCGCGCCAAGGCGGCGGGCATCCCGACCTTCCTGGTTGACCGGTCCGTGGACAAGGCGGTCGCGACGGCGGGCAAGGACTATGTCACCTTCCTCGGCTCGGACTTCATCGATCAGGGCAGGCGCGTGGCCGAATGGGTCATCGCCAACCACCAGGGCGAAGGCAAGATCATCGAGCTGGAGGGCACCACCGGGTCGTCCCCGGCCAACGACCGCAAGAAGGGCTTTGACGACGCGATCGCCGCCGACAGCCGGTTCACCATCCTTGAATCGCGTTCGGGCGACTTTGCGCGGGACGAGGGCCGCAAGGTGATGGAGACGCTTTTGCAGGCGCATCCGGACGTGAACATCGTCTATGCCCACAACGACGAGATGGCCATCGGCGCCATCCAGGCGCTGGAGGCTGCGGGTCGCGTGCCAGGAACGGATGTGCTTGTCGTCAGCATCGACGGCACGCGCGATGCGCTGCAGGCGATCATCGACGGCAAGATGGGCGTGACAGTGGAATCGTCGCCCTTCTTCGGCCCGCTCGCCTGCGAGACGATGAAGAAATACGCGGCCGGTGAGACCATCCCGCCGTGGGTTCAGGTCGAAGACCGCATCTTTACAAAAGAGAACGCGGCCGAGAACCTGGCTGGGGCTTACTGACCGCTCCCTTCAGGCAGCCTTCAGCTTGGGGTCGCATTTCGGTGCGACCCCACCTTCGCAACATCCGGAAAGATCCATGACCGACGCCCTGTTGCAGATGACTGGGATCACAAAATCCTTCGGTGGCGTCCCGGCGCTGGCGGACGGCAACTTGTCCATCGGGGCGGGCGAAATTCATTCCATCGTCGGACAGAACGGTGCGGGAAAGTCCACGCTGATCAAGATTTTGACCGGGGTCTATCGACGTGACGGCGGCACGGTTCGCTGGCAGGGGCGCGAGGTGGATCTGCGGTCCCCGCGTGAGGCGCAGGCCGCCGGGATCGCCACGATCTATCAGGAATTGACACTGGTGCCGCAGCGCACTGTGATCGAGAACATCGTGCTTGGCTACGAACCCCGCACCCGGCTGGGCATGATCGACTGGCGCGCGGCCGAGGCGCGTACCCGTGCTGTGCTGGACCGTTTCGGCATCGATATTGACCCCAAACTTGCGCTTGGCAGCTACCCGACCGCGATCCAGCAACTGGTGGCGATCGGCCGCGCAGCCTCGATGGACGCCAAGCTTTTGATCATGGACGAGCCGACGTCATCGTTGGACGAACGCGAAGTCTGCGTTCTTTTCGGCGTCATCCGGCAACTGAAGGCGCAGGGCACGTCGGTCATCTATGTCAGCCATTTTCTCGACGAGATCTTCGAGATATGCGACGGCGTCACCATCCTGCGCGACGGGCGCACGGTCGGTGAGGCCCGCATTGCGGATCTGACAAAGCTGGACCTCATCGCCGCGATGCTGGGTCGCAGCGCCGAGGATATTCGCCGCGCCGGCATGACGGAACTGGCAGGCAGCGCCCGGACCGAAGGCGGTCCCGTCGTCCTGGAAGCCACCGGCGTCGCGACCGACCGCCGCCTGCGCAAGCTGGACCTTGTCTTGCGCGCGGGCGAGATTGTCGGGCTGGCCGGTTTGCTTGGATCGGGGCGAACCGAGGCCGCGCGGGCGATCTTCGGGATGGACCGTATCAGTGCGGGCACCCTGCGGCTGGCAGATCAGCCCGCGATCATCGCCTCGCCGCGTGCCGCGATTGCGGCCGGGATGGCCTTCCTGAGCGAGGATCGCAAGACCGAAGGCATCATCCCCGACCTTTCGGTTCGCGAGAACCTGACCCTGGCGCTGCTTCCGCGCCTGTCGCGCATGGGCATCCTCGATGAGCCGCGCGAGCGCAAGATCGTGGCGGGGTTCATGCAGGCCCTTGGCATCAAGGCCGCACATATGGACCAGCCGATCCGCGAACTTTCCGGCGGCAACCAGCAAAAGGTCCTGCTTGGCCGCTGGCTGGCGGTGGAACCCCGGCTTCTGATCCTGGACGAACCCACGCGCGGTGTCGATGTCGGGGCCAAACGCGAGATCCAGGCGATCATTCGCCGGATGGTGGAACAGGGCTGCGCCGTGCTGTTGATCTCGTCGGAATTCGAAGAGTTGATCGAGGGCGCGCATGACATCGTCGTCATGCAGGAAGGCCGCTCGATCAGCCGCCTGTCGAATCCCGGCGTCACCGAGGATCAACTGATCCACGCCATGGCCGCAGGAAGCGCGGCATGATCCGCACCCTCGACCGCAGGCTGTCCGGGCTTTTGGTGGCGCTTGCCGGACTGATCATCCTGAATGTGGCGATGACGCCGAACTTCCTGAACCTGCAGACCGTGGCGGTGAATGTCAGCCAGGTCGCGACGATTGCCATCGTGGCGCTTGGCATGACGCTGGTCATTGCCTCGGGCGGGATCGACCTTTCGGTCGGCTCGGTCATGGCGGTGGCCGGGGCGTTGGCACCGATCATCTTCCTGTCGGACTGGGCAGTTGCGAACCCTGGCCTTGGTTTTGCCGCTGCAATCGTGGTGCCACTTCTGGTCGCTGCGGCCTGCGGGCTGTTCAATGGGGTTCTCATCGCGCTTTTGGGCGTGCAGCCGATCATCGCCACGTTGATCTTTTTCATCTCGGGCCGTGGGATCGCCCAGGTTCTGACGAACGGCAACCTGCAAACCTTTACCAACCCGGATTTCACCTGGCTTGGGACCGGCCGCATTCTTGGCCTGCCGGTTCAGGGCTGGATCGCCGTGGCACTGACCATCATCATTGCCCTGATCGTTCGCCGCACGATTTACGGCCGCTACCTGTTGTCCATCGGCGGGAACGAGCGGGCGGCCACCCTGTCCGGCGTGCCGGTCGCCCGGGTCAAGATCGCAACCTATGTGATCGCGGCCATGCTGGCGGGACTGGCGGGCATGATCGTTGTCGCGCAGAATTCGGCGTCGGATGCCGCCCGCATCGGCCAGCTGATGGAGCTTGACGCCATCGCCGCCGCTGTCGTCGGCGGAGCGGCCCTTTCGGGTGGACGCGCGCCGATCTTCGGCACGCTGCTCGGTGCCATCTTCATCCAGCTGATGGGCTACACCCTGATCGCCAACGGCATCTCCGACGAAATGACGCTGATCGTTACCGCCGCCATCATCGCCATCGCGGTCTGGTTGCAGCGCGGAAGGCGGTCGTGATGCAGGGCATCCTTCGTCAAGGCCATTTGGCCGTCTGGGTCGCACTGGTCGTGCTGATCGTGTTTGGTGTGCTGCGCTATGAAAACTTTGCCAGTGCCTACAACCTGTCGTCGTTTCTTGGCTACAATTCCATGTTCGTCGTCATCTCCGTCGGGATGTGTCTGGTGATCATGACTGGGGGGATCGACCTTTCGGTCGGCACCGTGGCGGCGCTGGCATCGGTCGTCGCGGCGATGCTGTCGCCCCATGGGCTGATCGTGGCACTGCCCGCCGGACTGGCTGCCGGGCTTGCGGCGGGCGGGGTGAACGCAGTCATGATCTCGGGCCTGCGGCTGCCGCCCTTCATGGCGACGCTTGCGACGATGCTGGCCGCCAAGGGGGCCGCACTCTGGCTGTCGAACAACCGCACCGTGCCGGTGGACTGGGCCAGCGATTTCACAGCGCTGGGCATGAACAAGGTCGCCAACCTTTTGCCCTGGACCATCCTTGTGGCCCTGGGCGTCGTCGTCGTCGCCTGGGTGATCGTGGAGCGTACATCGCTTGGCCGCACCGTCCTTGCCATCGGCGGCAACGCCGAAGCGGCGCATCTGATGGGCCTGAAGACCCGTCGGGCCGAGGTCTTTGTCTACATCTTCTCGGGTGGTTGCGCGGGACTTGCCGGCGTCTTTCTTGCCTCCGGCTACGGCGCGGGACAACCGCTGGAGGGGGCAGGCTGGGAACTGGCGGCCATCGCCGCCGTCGTGGTGGGCGGCACGCTTCTGACCGGTGGCATGGGATCGGTCCCCGCAACGGTCGCGGGCGCGCTTTTGTTCGGCCTCGTCTTCAACTTGCTGAACTTTGAAAACGGGCGCGGCACGATCAGCCTTTCGGCCAACTGGCAATCGGTCATTCGCGGCGCATTCCTCCTGATCGTCATCCTGCTGCAAGCCCGCCTCGCCCGGTCGGCGGCCAAGACCTGAGGACACCATGCCCCGTATCACCGCCCTTGCGGCCCGCCTGTTCCGCGTCCCCCTGCCAGAGGTGATGTCGGACGCCAAGCACGGCGACCACACGCATTTCGAACTGGTGACGGTCGACATCACCACCGAGGACGGTCTGACCGGCACCGGCTATACCTATACCGGCGGCAAGGGGGGCAGGGCGATCCTGGCGATGGTCGTCCATGACCTGAGGGACTGGCTGATCGGCCAGGATGCCACGGGCATCGAGGCGCTGAACGATGCGATGCAGTGGCGGCTCCACTATGTCGGGCGTGGCGGGATCGCGTCCTTTGCCATCTCGGCGGTGGATATCGCGCTGTGGGACCTGCGGGGCCAGCGCGCCAAGCAGCCTTTGTGGCAGATGGCGGGGGGGGCCGCAAACCGCAGCCGCGCCTACCGGGGGGCCATCGACCTCAACTTTCCGGTGGAAAAGCTGCTGGCGAATGTGCAGGGCTTTGTCGACGAGGGCTATCAGGGCGTCAAGATCAAGGTGGGTCAGCCCGACATGGCCGACGATTTCCGCCGGGCCGAGGCGGTGCGCGACCTTCTTGGCCCCGACCGCGCCTTCATGGTGGACGCAAATTACGGCTGGTCTGTCGATCAGGCGATTGCGGCGGCCAGGGGTTTTACCGACCTGGACCTGCTGTGGTTCGAAGAGCCGACGATCCCCGACGACTATGTCGGCTACGCGCGCATCCATGACGCGACGGGAATGCCGCTGGCGATGGGCGAGAACCTGCATACGATCCACGAATTCGAATATGCCGTGGCGCAGGCGAAATGCGCCTATCTGCAGCCTGATGCGTCCAATTGCGGCGGGATCACGGGCTGGCTGCGTGCGGCGCGGCTCTGCGCGGACCATGGCATCCCGGTCTGTTCGCACGGGATGCAGGAACTGCATGTCAGCCTTGTCGGCGCGCAGCCCAATGCGGGCTGGGTCGAGGTCCATTCCTTTCCCATCGACCGTTACACCACCCGCCCACTTGTGCTTGATGGCCTGCACTGCATCGCAGCCGATACGCCCGGCACCGGGGTCAGCTTTGACTGGCCGCGCCTCGCCCCCTTTGCCGTCACCTGACGCGGCGACGGTCAGGTTTCGCCGGGCCCTTGGCTGGACGGAATGACGCGTGAAAACCGCCGACGGTATTCGGCCGGTGTGGTCCCGGCAAGCTTGCGAAAGGTCCGGCGAAATGCGGCAGGGTCCGCGTAGCCGACCTCGGTTGCAAGGTCGTCGATGGCGCCTGCGGTGGTCTCGAGCATCTGCTTAGCTTCTTCAATCCGGACATGCTGGACATAGTCGAGCGGGCTGCTGCCCGTTGCCGCACGAAAGCGCCGCGCAAAGGTCCGCAAGTTCAGCCCGAAGGTTTCCGCCATCCGCTGGACGGGATTGGGCTCTTCATAATGCAGCGCGATCCATTCCTGACATTTCGCGATGATCCCATCCGATCCGTTGGTGCTGCGGTTTGCCGCGGCGAAGGGAAGCTGCCCGCCTTCGTGGCCTGCAAGAAGGTGCACCTTCGCAGTGTCCCGCGCCGTCTGCGCGCCGCAGTACCGCGCAATCAGGTACAGCGCCAGTTCCTGCCATGAGGTGACGCCCCCCGCCGTCACGATGCCATCCGCCTCGGCGCCAAGACACAAGATGCTGTCGCGGCGAAATCTGACACGCGGGTAAGCGCGCGCGAACAAGCTGGAATAGGCCCAGTGCGACGCCGCCTCGCGCCCGTCCAGCAAGCCTGCCTCGGCCAGCACCAAAGTCCCCGAACACACCGATGTCAGCAGCGTGCCATCACCGTGCTGCGCCTGCAGCCAAGGGGCAAAGGCCAGGTATTCCTGGCGCGGCGGATCGTTGACGGGGGAATACATGTCACAGATGACAATCGCATCGACCGACCCGAGATCGTCGATGGCGCACTGAGGCTCCACCAGGATATTGCCAAGGCAGCGAAATGGTTTGCCGTCCAGCGAGACGATGCGCACGTCAAGCGCCTCTGACCCCTGCACGCCCAAAGTCATATCCGCAAAGACTGCCCCAGCCGAGAACAGCACGTCATAAAGACCGTAAAGGACTGCGGCCGACGAACTTGGCGCGGCCAGCAAGGCGATGATGGGGCGTCGCGCAGTCATGAGGAGGCACCAATCAAACGGGGCTATCCCCGGCGATCCTGTCCGATATGGACCGGTGCTGTCAATTCTGCCCCTCGGTGACGCCGGCGCGGGGGTGTATCAAAGGGCCACTGAAACACGAAATTCTGGGAGCCCCCGAACATGAAAACAGTTCACATCCTTTGCGCGGTCGTTTGCCTTGCCCTTCCCGCATCTGCCCAGGACACCAGCGCCGAAGGCGTCCGGCAGGCGGCGCGGGATGCCTTTGGCGTGGCCTTGCCGGACATTGAAAACTATCCCGACAGCATGGTCGCGGGCGCATGGGCCTGGATGTCGGATGTGGAGGACGGCAAGGGTGCGCTCGATCCCAAGACGATGCAGCTGATCGGGCTCGCGGTCGCCTCGCAAATTCCTTGCGAATACTGCACCTACTATCATCGCAAGGCGGCGGCATCCCTTGGCGCGACCGAGCAGGAGATTGCCGAGGCGGCAGCCATGGCCGGCTATGTCCGCAACTGGTCGGCGATCCTTTATGGCACCGGTGCGGATATCGCAGAGTACCGCACCATGGTGGACGGCCTGTTCGCGCAACAGTGACAGGTGCCAAAGGCTGGACGTCGTGCGCGTTTCATCGGAACCCATCTCCTGACGGAGGAAAGCCATGCCATCGGAAACCCTTGCAGCCCCGTTCGGCGACCTTGCGGTCATGACATCGGGGCGGGTGTTGTTGCCGGGCGATGCCGGCTATGACGCCGCCCGCGCCGTGTGGAACGCCATGATTGCGCGCCGACCTGCGGCGATCGTGCAGTGCAGATCACGCGCCGACATCGTGGCCGGGGTGCGCCATGCGGCAAAGCACGGACTTGCGGTGTCGATCAAGGGCGGCGGGCACAATGTTGCGGGCCACGCAGTGGGCGATGGGGCATTGATGCTGGACCTGTCGCAGATGCGCGGCGTCACTGTCGACCCGGTGGCCCGGACCGCCTGGGTCGAGGGTGGTGCGACCTGGGCCGACGTGGATGCGGCCGCGCAGGCGTTCGGGTTGGCCACGCCGGGGGGGCTGATATCGGAAACCGGGGTCGGTGGGCTGACGCTGAGCGGCGGTATCGGCTGGATGCGCTCAAAGCACGGACTGACCATCGACAATCTGGTCGCGGCCGAAGTCATCACGGCGGACGGGTCGGTCTGTTTGGCCAGCGCCGACAGTCACGCCGATCTGTTCTGGGCGCTCCGGGGCGGCGGCGGCAACTTCGGCGTCGTGGAGCGGTTCTGTTTCGCTTTGCATCCGTTCGGACCCGAGGTGATGTTTGCCCTGCCGATCTATCTTGCCGCCGAGGGCGCCGGGCCGATCCGATACTGGCGCGATTTCCTGGCCGACAAATCCGACACTGTCGCCTCGCTATGCGAGTTTTCGACCCTGGCCGAGGGTCCGGACATCCCGGCAGAACACTGGGGTAAACGCTGTTTTACGCTTGCTGCGATCTATGCCGGCGACGCCGCCGAAGGCGAGCGTGTCCTGGCGCCGCTGCGCAACCTGGGGATACTTGCGGCCGATTTCTCGGGCAGGATGTCCTATGTGGATGCGCAGAAACTGTTCGACCCGCTGTTTCCCCCCGGAGCCTTTCGCTGCTATTGGAAGTCACATCTCCTGACGACCCTGAGCGACGAGATGATCGATGAGGGCCTTGCGAATGCGATCGCGTCGCCATCCGACCGGTCGATCAGCTCGTTCTGGAATTTTGGCGGTGCAACTGCAGCCGTGCCGCCCGATGCTACCGCGTTCGGTGACCGGTCCTTTGGCTGGATGTACTCGCTCGACTCGGTGTGGGAGCGGGCCGAAGACGACGCGACAGTGATCGGCTGGACGCGCAATGCCTGGTCAAGGTTTCGCAGGCATTCGCATCACGGGCGGCTTTATCTGAACTTCGCGGGACAGGACGACGACAGCGCGGCATTGACGAAAGACGCCTTCGGGCGCAACTTTGACCGACTGGCGGGGATCAAGCATCGCTACGATCCGGGCAACATGTTCCGTTTCAATCAGAATATTCTGCCGGGTTAGGGCGATCCACCACGCGCGACCACCTCGTGCAACAAAGGGAATGTGATGACCCAGTCGGACAAGGTGTTCACCGGAGCGATCCCGGCCATTTATGATCGCTTTCTTGGACCCATGCTGTTCGAGCCGTATGCCGCAGATCTAGCCGCAAGGGTCCAGGCGCTTGCGCCTGTGGCAGTGCTCGAGACTGCTGCGGGCACGGGCATCGTGACAGCGCGGCTGGCCGAAGCATTGCCCGAACATGCCAGCATCACGGCCACCGACCTCAATCAGGCAATGATCGACGCCGCTGCCGCCAAGATAACCTCTTCAAGGATCACCTGGCAGGCCTGCGATGCGATGCGCCTGCCCTTTGCAGACGCCGCATTCGACTGTGTGCTGTGCCAGTTCGGCGTCATGTTCTTTCCCTCGAAAGTGGACGCCTTCAAAGAGGCGCGGCGGGTGCTGAAACCGGGCGGCACGTTCCTGTTCAGTGTCTGGGACAATATTGAATATAGCCCGATCTCGATCACGATCTCGGACGCCGTTGCCGCGCTTTATCCTGCCGATCCCCCGAACTTTCTGCGCCGAACGCCGTTCGGACACCACGATGTCGCGATCCTCCGCAATCAACTTGGCGAAGCGGGGTTTGCGACCGTCGAGTCGCTCACCGTGACCTTGCCGACCGTCAGTCCTTCGGCCCGAGATGCGGCGGTCGGCCAGTGTCACGGCTCACCTCTGCGCAGCGAAATCGAGGCCCGCGATCCGACGGGCCTGGATGCGGCAACCGCCGCCACTGAGGCTGCACTTGCGGCCCGCTTTGGGCGTGGACCGATCGAGAGCACCATGCAGGCCATTCTTTTCACGGCGGCCGGCTAGCAACGTGCAAACTCAGGCATCGGGTCCCCGCCCACCCGACCGATCAGGTGCATCGGTCAGGGCGCGCGCCAGGTTCTGTCGCGTGAGCTTGGCCTCGCCGCGAAGCCAGTCGAGGAACCGCTTCAACTGGGGGCGCAAAGTGCCATACGCGGCAACGGTCAGGACGTAAGGCATCGGTGCCACAAGGCTTTGATGCGCCGGATAAGGCAGGACGATGCGTCCCTGCGCCAGATCATCTTCCACCAAGGCCAGACCGCAGATCAGAAATCCTACATTCTGGCGCACCGCCTCCAGCGCCATCTGGGCGTGGCGGTAATGTACCCCGCGCGCGGCCCCTTCGCGCCGATAGCCGAACCGGTCCACCCATTGCGGCCAACCGGGACGCTGCGGGTCGTCGCGTTGCGCCTCGAGATGCAGAAACGGCATCCCCTCAAGCGGCATCGTCTCGTCCCAGTCCGCGATCCGGCGCAGATTGTCGGGGCCGGTCACCGGCAGCAGGTGGTCGCGGAACAACTCCTCGCCGCGACCGGGATCGGTGTATTCGATCCGGCAGTCGGGGGCGCCAAGCCGGATCGGGATATCGCCAGCCCCATTGATGCAGAAAAGAATATTCGGGTTCTCCGCGCGAAAGGCGGGCAGACGCGGCAACAGCCAAAGTTCTGACCAGTCAGGGTCCGCCACGACATGGATCTCGGCCACGCGCTGGAAATCCAGGCTCTCGGTCACCCTGTCGAGCGCGGCAAATGCCGCGTTGAGGTCGGCAAGGGCGCGATCCAGATCCGGCGTCGGCGTCAGTCCCGAGCGGCCCCGCAACAGCAGGTCGCGGCCCAGAAAGTCCTCCAGCGACCTGATCCGTTGGCCGACAGCGGCGGGTGTGATCCCCAGGCGGTCAGCCGCTTCGGTCTGCGATCCGACCCGGATCGCCATTTCAAGCGCCTGAAGAGATTTGAGATGCGTCGCAGCGGTCATTACTGAAGGCTAGCTTTATCGATATAAATTTTCAACGGAATCGATAAAGCCTGCCTTTAGCAGGCTAAAGAATATGTCGTTATGAGGTTGGGTCGTCGAAGGCTAATCTTGGGTCACGTCATCAAACGGAGCACCCCAGAATGGCCAGTCTCAAGCGATACATGATCGAGCGCGACATTCCCGGCATCGGGAATTTTTCCATGACCGAACTGTGCGGCGCGGCCCGGGCATCCAACCAGGCGCTGGGCACGATCGGACCGTCGATCCAGTGGCAACACAGCTACGTCGCGGGCAACAAGACCTTTTGCATCTATCTTGCCGAGGGCGAGGATGCGATCCGCAAACATGCCGAACTGAGCGGCATCCCGATTGCGAAAATCACCGAGGTCCCGCAGATCATTGACCCACTGACGGCCAACAACTGATGGCATGGGCAGGCGGCACGTCTGCCTGCCCGCGCGACCCAAAGCTGCCGCTGCAGCACACGCCTTGCGATACCTGTCCGGCTAGGCCGTGTTTGAGCGGGCAATGTCCTGTGCCTGAACAATCTCGCCCCCGATCCGCAGCACTTCGCGCACCAGCATATCAAGATCGTCACGCCGGGTCCGGTGGTTGCAGATCGCGGCGCGCAGGCAGTGGCGGCCGCGGATGGTCGTGTCGGAGACCGCCGCAACGCCGGTTTCCTGCAGCCTGAGCATGATTTCGATGTTCAGGGCGCGCAGGTGGCTTTCGTCGGTCTTGCCGGGATTGAACCGGAAACTGACGATATCGACCACCGTTGGCGCCATCAGTTCCAACATCGGTTCGGCTGCGATCAATCCGTCAAGATAGCGGGCCTGCGCGATGCCCTGGTCGATCAGGCGCCCGAACTTCGCGACCCCATGTTCCTTCAGCATCATCCAGACTTTCAGCGCACGAAACCCGCGTGAGGTTTCAAGTCCGTAATCGTGCAGGAACTCGGCCGCAGCGATGCCGCGCGTCATGGTCTGAAGGTACTCGGCGTTCTCGGCAAAGGTCTGGCGGTGTTGCCTGCGGTCCCGCAAAAGCGCGCAACCCACGTCAAACGGGGCCTGAAAACCCTTGTGCAGATCAAGTGCGAGGGAATCCGCGCGCTCGATCCCGGCCACCAGATGCCGGCTTTGCGGCGCTATCGCGAGCGCGGCCCCGATGCAGCCGTCGACATGCAACCACAACCCCTCTTTGCGGCACAGGTCGGCAATGGCCTCAAGATCGTCGATGGACCCGGTATTGGTGGTGCCTGCGGTCGCGATGACGCAGGCCGGCCGGATACCCATGTCGCGATCCGCGCGGATCATCCGTTCAAGATCGCCGATGCGCATTCTGAAGGCCTCGTCGGAGGGCACCTTCTGCAAGGCTTTCTTGCCCAGACCCAGCAGGTTCATGGCCTTGTAATGGCAGCTGTGAACCTGATCAGAGGCATAGAACCGCAGGGGCTGGGGCATCGCGTCCACGCCGACTTCGCGCAGATCGACACCCGCCATGGCGTTTCGCGCGGCGGTCAAGCCGACAATATTTGCCAGTGATCCCCCGTTTACCAATGTCGCACTGGCACCGGCGGGAAACCCCATCATGTCGCGGATCCAACCGGTGACCTGCAGGTCGACCAGACTTGCCGCAGTATCGCCGCCCCCCAGGTTGGAACCGTCGATGGCGGCCAGAAAATCGGCCAGCGCACCCGTGAAATTGCCCGCACCCATGTACCACATCCAGAATCGGGGATGGATGTTGCCCATGCTGTGGGGCATCAGGTTTGCGGTAATTTCGCCATAGGTCTGCCCGAGGGGTTGCGGCTCTTGCGGCAGCGCCGTGTCATAGGTGGCACGCACCGCATCGGGCATGGCCTGCCAGAGCGGCCTGTCGCGGAGCGTGCCCAGCCGGTCAATGGCATCGTCCACCATCCGGTGCGCCAGCGCCCGCGTCGCCGTCCAGTCGGCGGGGTCAAGGGTTTCTTCGGCGTCGATCGGTGCTTGGTGCTTCATGGCTTGCCCCTTGGTTTCTAGGCCTCCCCGCATCGGCGAGGAGGACCTGCGTCTTTCCTTGCCGTCAGGCCAACTGGTAGCCCGGCGTCGACTGCGACAGAGTCAGTTCTTCGGCGTCCATGTCTTCTGGAATGTCGGCAAAAAGCGGGGTGGTCAGGTAGCGTTCGCTGGTATCGGGCAGCATGGCCAGGATGACGGTGCCCGGGTCGCTGCGCTGGGCGATCTGCATCGCCACCGCAAATGTCGCACCGCCCGAGATCCCGGTCATGATGCCTTCGCGCTGCGCCAGTTTCTTTGACCAGGCGACGCCCTCTGCCCCTGCAATCGGGATCAGCTCATCATAGCCCTTCTTGTCGAGGCATTCCTGCAGCACATTGGGAATGAAATCCGGCGTCCAGCCCTGAATGGGATGGGGTTCAAAGCGCCCATGGCTGGCGGCAGGTGCGCCGCCCGGGCCACGGATCTGGGCCACGCCGCTGGCGACCAGTTGCGCGTTTGCGGGCTCCAGCAGGACGATCCGGGTTTCCGGCCGCTCTCGGCGCAGGACGCGCGACAGGCCTGCGACCGTGCCACCCGTGCCATAGCCGGTCACGACATAGTCCAGGCGGTCACCGGCAAAGTCACCGATGATCTCGCGTGCAGTGGTCGCCTCGTGAATGTCGGCGTTGGCGGCGGTCTCGAACTGCCGGGCCAGGAACCAGCCGTGCTTTTCGGCCAGCTCGACGGCCTTGTTGTACATGCCGGTTCCCTTTTGTGCGCGCGGCGTCAGCACCACCTTCGCACCCAGCATCCGCATCAACCGCCGCCGCTCCACCGAAAAGCTGTCAGCCATCGTCACGACCAAGGGATAGCCCTTTTGCGCGCAGACCATCGCCAGCCCGATGCCGGTGTTTCCGCTGGTCGCCTCGACGACGGTTTGCCCCGGTTTCAGGGTTCCCGCCCGTTCTGCCGCTTCGATGATGTTCAGCGCCAGCCGGTCCTTGACCGAGGCGCCGGGGTTGAAGAACTCGGCCTTGACATACATCCGTACCGCCGGAGGGGCGAGGTTGTTGATCCGGATGACCGGGGTATCTCCGACTGTTTCAAGGATGCTGTCATACAGGCGTCCGCGTCCTTTTGTCGTGCGAATGGTGCGCGCATCCATGTCCGTGATCCTTCTTGTTGCGATGTCGTTCGCGCGGGCTGCAATGTCCGCGTCCTGCAAGTCTAGACCCCGCGCAGAAACGTGCTTGATCCTTTCGTGAAGATTTCATGCAGAACTCTGCAATTCTGCGCTATTCTGTCGCATGGCATGGAAGTTCGGCGAATTCAGTCTGGACGCTGAACGGTTCGATCTGCGCCGCGGGGACGCCCCGGTGTCAGCCGAGCCGCAGGTGATTTCGTTGCTTATCCACCTGATCCGGCATCGTGCCCGGCTGGTGACCAAGGACGAGCTTGCCGAGGCCATCTGGCCAGGTCGCGCGGTGTCGGATGCCAGCATTGCCAGCCGCATCCGTGCGGCCCGCAAGGCAGTGGGTGACGACGGCGACCGCCAGTCCGTCATCCGCACCGTGCATGGGCGCGGGTTCAGGTTCGTGGCCGAGGTGGCGGATTGGCGTCCCGCCACAGCACGCGATCCCGACCCCGACGGGGATCAGGTATCCCAGCATTCCTCGCGGCCGTCGATCGCGATCCTGCCGTTCCGGTCCCTGGGGCTGCCGCCGGACCGGGCCATCCTGGCTGATGCCGTGCCGGACGAGATCATTCAGGCGCTGTCGCGTCTGCGCTGGCTTGCGGTCACTGCGCGCGGGTCGTCGTTCCGGTTCCGGCAGGCGGATGCCGACATTGCCCTGGTCGCGACGGCGCTGGGCGTGCGCTATGTGCTGTCAGGCAGCATCGAGGCGCGCGGCAATGACCTGACGGTGGCACTGGAACTTGCGGACAGTGGCAGCCAGGAGGTGATCTGGGGTGACCGTCTGGCCGCGCCCATGGACGGCATTGACGAGTTGAGAACCCGCATCGTGGCGCATCTGGTGGGCGCGCTCGAGATCTATATTCCGCTGAACGAGGCGCAGGCAGCCATGCATTGCCGCGTGGACCGGCTGGATGCCTGGGCGAACTACCATCTGGGTCTGCACCACCTTTACCGCTTTACCGCGACCGATACCGCGCAGGCACATGTGCTGTTTGAACGTGCGGTTGCGATGGACCCGCAGTTTGCCCGCGGCCACGCCGGTCTGTCATTCACCAGCTTTCTGGATGCCTTCCTGAATCTGGGCCCGGATGTCGGCGCGGCGACGCGGGCGGCGCGGCGCCATGCCGAGCGCGGGCTGGAACTGGACCCGCTCGACCCGTTCGTGAACTTCACGATGGGGCGGTCCCATTGGCTGACGGATGAGCCTGAGACCGCGCTGGACTGGCTGAACCGCGCCACCACGCTGAACCCGAACTATGCGCAAGGGTTCTATGCGTCGGCTCTGACGTCAATGCTGCTCGGCAATGGTCCGGCAACTGTAGCGGGGGTCGACAAGGCGTTAGTGCTCAGCCCGCTTGACCCGCTGCTATACGGCTTTCATGGCGTCAGGGCGCAGATGTTGATGCAGACGGGCGATTTCGACGCTGCCGCCCGGTGGGGCGACAAGGCCGCGTCGACGCCCGGTGCGCATTATCTGATCGCGATGGTTGCCCTTGCCGCCAACAGCCTGGCTGGCCGCCACCAGCAGGCGATGCGCTGGAAGCAGGAGGTGCGCCGCCGCTATGCCGACGCATCGGCCGCGCATTATTTCGCAGCCTTTCCGACCCGCGACACGGCATCCCACGCCCGGATCGCTGCCGCATTGGCGCAGCACGGTTTCTAAGCCGTTTGCCGATGTCAGGCGTTGACGTCGACCACGACGCGCCCCTTCACCTTGCCCGCCAGGATGTCGACCCCAAGGTGCGGCAATTCGGCAAGGGTCGCAGGGACGATCATCTGTTCCAGCCTGGCCAGATCCAGATCGCGCGTCAGACGCGCCCAGGCGGCCATGCGGCGGTCAAAGGGCTGCAGCACGCTGTCGATCCCCAGAAGGTTGACGCCGCGAAGCAGGAAGGGGATGACCGTCGCGGGCAGGGCGGCCCCGCCTGCAAGACCCACGGCGGCGACCGATGCGCCGTATTTCATCTGCCCCAGCACGCGCGCCAGCATCGCGCCGCCGACCGCATCAATGCACCCGGCCCAGGTCTCGGCCTCTAGCGGACGCTTGACGGTTTCGGCCAGTTCGGCGCGCGGGATGATCCGGGTGGCCCCAAGGTCGCGCAAATAGCCTTCGGTCTGGGGCCGACCCGTCACGGCCGCAACCTCATGCCCCAGTGCCGCCAAAAGCGCCACGGCGACCGACCCGACCCCGCCGGCAGCACCGGTGACCAGCACGGGCCCCTGTCCAGGCGCAAGGCCATGCGCCTCCAGCGCCAGGATCGCCAGCATGGATGTCAGACCCGCAGTCCCGACGGCCATGGCGGCCCGCGTCGTCATGCCTGCGGGCAAGGGCACCAGCCAGTCTGCCTCGACGCGCGCCTTTTGCGCGAAGCCGCCCCAGCGCACCTCGCCAACGCGCCATCCGGTCAGGATGACCTTGTCGCCGGGCCGGTAGCGCGGATCGTCGGATGTCTCGACGGTACCGGCAAAGTCGATCCCCGGCACATGCGGCCAGGTCCGGACGAGCCCGCCGCCTGACCCGAGGCAAAGCCCGTCCTTGTAATTGACCGTCGAGTATTCGACCGCGACCGTGACATTGCCCGGCGGCAGCGATGTCTCCTCCAGGGACCGGACACTGGCCGAGACGGTCCCTTCAGCGTCTTTTTCGATGACAAGGGCGTTGAATGACATTCGGTCTTCCTTTCAGATTGCGTCGCAGCGCGCGGGGCGCCCTGGCGATGCAGGGATGTCCCCCCTGTATCTCGCCGCTGGCAGGCATTGGCAACGGGCGCAGACGGACGATCTGCACCCGAACCCCGCCGGCCCGACGCGCGGACGCTTAACGGCGACGCCACCAGCGCTTTTTCCCGACGACCGCGGGCGCGTCGCCCGTCTTGTGGAACTTGTCTTCGCGTCGGTCGCCGAACAGGCGGCGGTTTTCCAGATGCTCGCGCTGGGCGCGGTAAAACGCCATCAGGAAGTCGCGCCGGTCATTCGGCGCCACCTTCGGTGCATAGGCGATCTTGCGGATGATGGCGTCGGTCACCCGCGCAAGTTCAACCTCGCCAGCGGGGCCCTTGGTCGGATCGCGCAGAATGGCCTCGAGCGTCTGCAACTCGTACCGGCCATAGACGTCCAGATGCACCGGCAGGAATTCGAACCGGGTATCGCGGGCAGGGGCCTTGGCCACCAGATCCCCCAGAAGGACCGTCTTGGGATTTTCCACGACAATCGTCCCCGCGACCAGATCGCCCAGTCTTTGCCGTCGCCGATTGGTAAAGGGCACGATCAGCACGCCCAGCACCCAGACCGTCGTGATCAGCCCCAATGCCAGTCCCAAGTCGTCCACCGTGAACAGCATCAGGACCGGGGTGAAAAACTCCACCTCTTTCATGAGGTTGCGCGCGGTGATCTGGTGCGGCGTCAGCCTGCGGCCATCGGCGCTGATGACGCGGATGCGTGCGATCCGCTTGCCAAGCGTGCGTCCGTTCCACACCAGTTCGGCCAGGATGTAATAGGGAATGCGCACCAGAAAAAACAGGATGATGATCAATGAAAACGTCGCCGTCATCGGCAGGACATCAAGCCAGAAAAGCCCGAACGCCACCAGAAGCACGCCGATATAGGTGATCAGCACGTCCATGATCTGGGCACCCAGACGGGCCCCGACCGAGGCGATGTAGAAATTGATCGGCACGCCCTCGGGCGGCAAAAGGCGCTCCACCCTTCGCTTCGGCACGATGTCCCGGTAGGGGGCGGGCGTCGTTGTCATCGCAGCCCCGCACCCTTGTCGCGGCCAGACAGCAGCAGCCAGGCCAGCCACGCCGCGCCAATCCCCCAGCCGATGGTCAGCCGCAGTTCCGGCGACTGCACGATCTGGCGCAAGAAACCTTCGATCAAAGCGGCCACGACCAGCATGATGCCCGCCAGCACGATCAGCTTTACCGCGTCGCGCCCATGGTGGCGCAAGGCATCGCGCCGGGTCATCTGACCGGGCAGCAGCAGCGCCAGCCCAAGCCGTGCGCCCCCTGCACAGGCAATGCAGATCGCCGAAAGTTCCGTCACGCCGTGGATCGACAGCCAGGCAAAGAGATCATAGGCCAACCCCTTTTCGGCAAAGGTGGCAAAGAAGGCCCCGATCAAAAGCCCGTTGTAGAACGTCAGAAGAAAGCTTGGCACCGACAGGAAAATGCCCAGGGCAAAGACCAGGATCGCGATCTGGGTATTGTGCGAGAACAGATAGGACGCGAACGCGCCAAGCGCGTCGTGCGGGGCGCCCTCGTCGCCGTAAAGCGTGCTGCGCAGATAGTCGGCCGATGCGGCGGGGGTGCGCCCGTCGGCCGTGTCCGGCGGGACAAAGGTGAAATACCAACTCGGGTCCTGAAAGTACAAAAGGTACCCCGCGACCGCACCCAGAAACATCGCGACAAACCCGATCAGCAGCGGCAGGGCCGATCTGCGCACGGCGCGCGGAATGCCCGTTGTCAGCAGTCGCGAGACCAGTCCGCGAATGCTTTCCTGCGGGGCATAGACAACCAGATAGGCGCGCGAACACAGCTGTTCGAGATAGGTCACAAGGGCCAGGTCCAGCGATATGTCGCGCGCCACCGACAGCGAGTTCATCGCCTGGCGGTAGGTGGTGGCCAGATCGCGCGCCTCGTCATAGCTGAGCGACTTGACGCCCGCCTTGTCGGCACGCGCCACCAGAACCTCCAGCCGTTTCCAGCTGGGTTCGCGTTCCATCCGGAACCGCGCGGATCGAAGCTGGTCCGGGCTTTGCGCCGTCATATCAACTCCCGCGATTTGATGTCGACGTAGCGCGACACCAGCGCGCCGGTCAGCGCAGCAGGCGTCGTGTCAAGGCACAGGACCCCCAGGCGCGACAGCCGGTCGAGCACCGATTGCCGTTCGCGCAGCACCTGCGTTGCCGAGACCGACCGCGCGATCACCTCAAGGCTGACGGTTTTGGGTTGGGCAAGATTCGTCAGCGCCGGATCGCGCAGGGCCACGTACAGGATCAGGTGGTGCCGCGCGATGACGGCGATGTTCTCGACCAGCAGTTCGGCCGTGATGCTGTCGACAAAGTCGGAAAACACGATCACCAGCGACCGGCGTTTCAGGCGGCCATGCAGATGTGTCAGCGCAAGGGTGTGGTTGGTCTCCACGCTGTCATAGCCGATCTGGGCACAGGTCGCCTGCAGACGGGCAAAGGCAGCACGCCCGGGTGCGGGCGGAATGAACACGCGCGGGCGGCTGTCAAAGCTGTAGAGCCCGACCTGATCCCCGCCAAGGCCCCCGGCCCATGCCATCGCAAGGGCGGCATTCATCGCGCGGTCGAGCTTGGGCAGGCCCTCGATATGTTCGCCCATCAAGTACCCAGTATCGAGGCAAAGCATGATCTGGTGGTTGCGTTCGGCGCGGGTTTCGCGCGCCACCAGACTGCGCCCCCGGGCCGAGCGTTTCCAGTCGATGCTGCGCGGGTCCATGCCGGGCTGAAAGTCGCGAAGCTGGTGAAATTCCGATCCCTCGCCACGCATCTGCATGTCCTTCAGCCCCTCGGTCAGCGGCAGCATGCGCGTGTTGATCTGGCCCGACAGGATCGGCGCGATGTCGGGCACGACGGTCAG
>JANPKV010000166.1:0-3311 GCA_031426185.1 Rhodobacterales bacterium
GAGAAGATCGATGAAGGTTGCGAACTCGCTCCGCTCGCTGAAGACGCGTCATCGCGATTGCCAGGTCGTGCGCCGCAAGGGCCGCGTCTATGTGATCAACAAGACGCAAAAGCGCTACAAGGCCCGCCAGGGCTGAGGCGATCGGCAGCAGACTGAACGAGCCGTCCTTGGGAAACCTCGGGCGGCTTGTTCGTTTTGAAAGGGGCGACCTCATGCACACCAACGCCGCTTTTCGTGCGACCACGCCCGCCGGCAATCTTGCTTTTGCGAGGGCGCGCGGCTTTGGGATATTGATGGTGAACGGGGATGACGGGCCTCTGGCATCGCATATCCCGTTTCATCTGGCCGATGACGGCAGCCATGCCGATCTGCATCTGACGCGGTCCAACCCCATTGCGCGATCCACGCTGCCGGTGCCGGTCTTGCTGGCTGTATCGGGTCCGGATGCCTATGTCTCGCCTGACTGGTACGAAATGGAAGATCAGGTTCCCACCTGGAACTATGTCGCGGTTCATCTGCGCGGCACCCTGTCGGCGCTCGACACCGAGGTCATGAAGGACCACGTGGATGCGCTGTCGGCGGTGCATGAGACGCGGCTGATGCCAAAAAAGCCTTGGGTGTCCGACAAGATGACCGATGGCGTCATGGCGCGCATGATGCGGATGATTCTGCCCTTTCGGCTGACCATCACCGGTGTGGAGGGCACCTGGAAGCTGAACCAGAACAAGGCCGCCGAGGCGCGGGCAAGCGCAGCCGACCGGCTGGCAGAGCAGGCCGACCCGGGCGCCAGGGCGATCTCGGCGCTGATGCGGTCAGCCTTGCGGGACTGATCCGATGTCCCCCGCATGGACAGGCGGGCCGGCTGGCCCTATCGTCAGGCAGTGTCATCAGACCCGAGGTCACGCCATGCCGCTGCTTCTTGCCCCGCTGGTTCCGATTGCCCTTCGGCTGGGCATCTTTGCTGCAGCGGGATATGCGCTGAAACGCGTGATTGCCGCACAGACCTACCCCGGACGAACCGATATCCGGGCCGAGGACGCGCTGGACGATCTGGCCGAGGGGCTTGCGGTGCATCGCCCCGGCGATCTGCCCGACACCCGGCAAACCAACACCGCCGCAAGACTGCGGCGCAGGATTCGCTTTCGCGGCAAGACATATGACGTGGATGCGGGCCTGATCACGCGCATCAGGATTCGGAAGCTGGCGGAATGAAGCTCTACTTTTCCCCCACCTCCCCCTATGTCCGCAAAGTCGCGGTGCTGATCCATGAGGCGGGCATCGAAGGCGTCGAACGCGTGCCGGCCGCCGGCACTCCGGTCGATCCCGGGACAATGCCCGTTGACCGCAACCCGCTTGGCAAGGTGCCAGCGCTTGACCGACCGGACGGGCCGACGCTTTATGACAGCCGGGTGATCTGCCGCTATCTCGACACGCGGTTTGACGCCGGATTTTATCCCGCGCCGCCGCGTCTGTGGGACACGCTGACGCTGGAGGCGACCGCCGACGGCATTCTCGATGCGGCCGTCCTGATGGTCTACGAGATCCGCCTTCGCCCCGAAGGCATCCGGCATGAACCCTGGATCGAGGCGCAGTGGGCCAAGGTTGATCGCGCGCTCGATGCGGTGGAAAGTCGCTGGATGCCGCATCTGTCAGAGCCGATCGACATGGCGCAGATCGCATTGGGATGTGCGCTGGGTTATCTGGATTTCCGCCACGACGCCCGCAACTGGCGCGCCGGACGCGCGCATCTGGCGGCATGGGAATCCGCGTTTGCCCAGCGCCCGTCCATGGTGGCCACCCGGCCGCCGGTGTGACCGCGAACCGAAGCGACGGTCGTTCGCATTGTCGCAGCCGGTCGCCGCATTGCGGCACTGCGCTATATCCGTCCAATATCGGGGGAAAATGCAGGCCTGCGCCCGTTTGTCCGCTGGACGACCTGACGCGGCTTGTCTAAAACCCCGCTTCAATAGGGGTTCCGGGGAACCGGTGCCCGTCAAGAATTTCAGGCATGGTGACCCATGTCCTGCAAAGGGAGAAGATCTCGTGTCCCACACCGAAGAGCCATCCGGCACGCGCCGTGATTTCCTTTACTATGCCACCGCAGGCGCGGGCGTGGTCGCAGCCGGCGCTGCCGTCTGGCCGCTGGTCAACCAGATGAACCCGTCTGCCGACGTCCAGGCGCTGTCGTCGATCTTTGTCGACGTCTCGGCGGTTGAGGTCGGCACGCAGCTGACGGTGAAGTGGCTCGGCAAGCCGGTTTTCATCCGTCGCCGCAGCCCCGAAGAAATCGACGCCGCCCGCGCGACAGATATCGCTGAGCTGCCGGACCCGCTGGCGGAAAACGCCAACAAACCCGATGCCACAGCGACGGACGAAAACCGCACCCTGGACGAAGCGGGCGAGTGGCTGGTGATGATGGGTGTGTGTACGCACCTCGGCTGCGTGCCTTTGGGCGACGGTGCGGGTGAGTTTGGCGGCTGGTTCTGTCCGTGCCACGGCTCGCACTACGACAGCGCCGGGCGTATCCGCAAAGGCCCCGCGCCGCGCAACCTGCCGGTGCCGCTCGCCGTGTTCGAAGACGAAACAACGATCAAGCTTGGGTAAGGAACAGGACCATGGCCGGAATTCCGCATGACCACTACGAGCCCAAGACCAACGGCGCGCGCTGGCTTCACCGCCGCCTGCCGGTGGTATCGGTGCTTTACGACACCCTGATGCTGCCCACGCCAAAGAACCTCAACTGGATGTGGATCTGGGGCATCGTGCTCTTTTTCTGTCTGGCTCTGCAGATCGTGACCGGCATTGTCCTTGCGATGCACTACACGCCGCATGTCGACCGGGCCTTCGCCTCGATCGAGCACATCATGCGCAACGTGAACGGCGGCTACATGCTGCGCTATCTGCACATGAACGGCGCGTCGCTGTTCTTTTTCGCGGTCTACCTGCACATATTCCGCAACCACTATTACGGGTCCAACAAGGCCCCCCGCGAGGTGTCGTGTATCATCGGCATGCTGATCTATGTGCTGATGATTGCCACCGCCTTCATGGGCTACGTGCTGCCCTGGGGTCAGATGTCGTTCTGGGGTGCCACGGTGATCACCGGTCTGTTCGGCGCGATCCCCGGCATCGGCGGAACCATCCAGACCTGGCTTCTGGGCGGGCCGGCGGTCGACAACGCGACGCTGAACCGCTTTTTCTCGCTGCATTACCTGTTGCCGTTCATGATCCTCGGTCTTGCCATCGTCAAAGTCTGGGCCTTCCACACCACCGGCAACAACAACCCCACCGGGGTTGAGGTGCGGCGCGGA
>JANPKV010000167.1:0-6875 GCA_031426185.1 Rhodobacterales bacterium
CGGCGATCTCGTCCACCGGGAACTCGCGCTCCGCCAGGATGTTCAGCATTTCGCGGCCCACATTGCCCGTGGCGCCTGCGACGACGACTTTATAGCCCATCAGGGTTCTCCATAAGATAGCGGTGATGCCTTAGCGGATCGTCGCTGCCGGGGAAAGGGGCGATCAGGCGGCCCGCGCGACCATCGGGCGTTCCCGGATCGGCAGATGCACGATGGCCGAAAAGGCGCCGACGCCGATGCCGACCCACCAGACAAGGGTATAGTCGCCGGAGATGTCGTACATCCTGCCACCCAGCCACACGCCCAGGAACGACCCCACCTGATGGCTGAAGAACACCAGACCATAAAGCGTGCCCATATAGCGCATACCGTAGATATGTCCGATCAGCCCCGATGTCAGCGGCACGGTCGCCAGCCACATCGCCCCCATGACCGCCGCGAAGATCAACACCGAAGCCGGCGTCATCGGCGACAGGATGAACGCGATCGAGGCAAGCGTCCGCCCGACATAGATCGCCGAAAGCAGGTACTTCTTTGGCAACCGGCTGCCGAGCCAGCCCGCCGTCAGCGATCCTGCGATGTTCATCAGACCGATCACCGAAATCGCGATGGCCCCCAGCGCCGAGGTCGTGGTGATCCCCATCCCCGCAAGGACACCCCCAGGCGAAATCGGCCCGCACATTTCGGTCACGAAGGCGGGGAAATGCGCGGTGATGAAGCCAAGCTGATACCCGCACGAGAAAAAGCCCACAAAGATCAGGATGAACGACGGGTCACCAAAGGCGCGCTTGAGCAGGGCCCCCAGCGTTTCCTCGCGTTCCATCATGGCGGTCTTTGCGGGCGCACGCATGAACGGCAACAAAGCCAGCGCCGACAGCATCGCCAGGGCAAAGACAACAAACACCGTCTGCCACGGAAAATGGGCCAGCAACCCTTCGGCAATCGGCGCGCCGATGACCTGACCCACCGATCCGACAGCCGTCGCGACCCCCAACGCGAGCGAGCGGTTTTCCGGCGAAGCCGCCCGCCCGACCATCGCCAGGATCAGGCCGAACCCGCTGCCCGCAATGCCGAAGCCCACCAGGATCTCCAGCAGCTGATGCTGGCCCGGCGTCACGGCAAAACTTGAAAGCAGCAGACCCGCCGCATAAAGCACCGCGCCGATCACCAGGGTTTTCCGGTCGCCGATCCGTTCGGCCATGTTGCTGAAGATGGGCTGCCCAATGCCCCAGGCCAGGTTCTGAGTCGCAATCGCAAGGCTGAAATCCGCCCGCAACCAGCCAAATTCCGTCGCAATGGGAATCTGGAATACGCCAAAACTTGCCCGGATGGCAAAATTGACCATCAGGATCAACGAGCCTGCGATCAGCAGCGGGGTGAACAGGCGGGCAGTCAAATCGGCAACTCCGGTGACACGGCGCGGAAATTGCTCCCAGTCATCGCGACTTGCAAATGCCGAATTGTGCGGATGACAATCGCGATCTGCGATGGATCAGGCGACGCGCAGACCCCTGCCAGGTCAGGACCGCTGCGCAACCAGCCAAGACTCTTTTAGAAAACAACGTCCGCTTGTATCGTTTTTACGAATCAAACCATCCGGGCAACGGGTGGTGCGGGGGTATGCATGCAGGAATGGTGGCGCGGCTCGGTAACCTATCAGGTTTATCCAAGGTCGTTTCAGGATGATGATGGCGACGGCATCGGGGACCTGAAGGGGATTACGCGCCGCCTGCCGCATATCGCGGGTCTTGGCGTGGATGCGATCTGGCTAAGCCCGATCTTCACCAGCCCGCAGGCCGATATGGGCTATGACATCTCTGACTACACCGACATCGACCCGCTTTTCGGAAACCTTGCCGACTTTGATGCGCTGATCGCGACCGCGCATGATCTGCGGCTGAAGGTGTTCATCGATCAGGTGCTGAGCCATTCATCCGCGGAACACCCGTTCTTTCGTGAAAGCCGCCAGTCGCGGGACAACCCTCGAGCCGACTGGTATGTCTGGGCCGATGCGCATCCGGACGGCAGCGCCCCCACCAACTGGCTGTCGGTCTTTGGCGGCCCGGCCTGGGAATGGGACACGCGACGGCGGCAATACTACCTGCACAACTTTCTGCCGTCGCAGCCCGACCTGAACTATCATACCCCCGCCGTGCAGGACTGGGCGCTGTCGGTCTTGCGGTTCTGGCTGGAGCGGGGGATCGACGGGTTTCGCCTCGATACCGTCAATTACTTCTTTCACGACGGCAAATTGCGCAACAACGGCCCCCACCCCTATACCGAGGCCCTGCCGCCCGTGAACCCCTACGAAATGCAGGATCACGTGCATTCAAAGTCCCGCCCCGAGAACCTGAAATGGCTGGAACGTATCCGCGCCCTTCTGGATGAATACGACGCCCGCGCCACGGTGGGAGAGGTCGGCGACGCCCCGCATCGGGCCGTCCAGATCATGGCGGACTACACCACCGGCAAGCGGCTGCACATGGCCTACAGTTTCGACATGCTGGGTCCGGAATATTCCGCCAAGCACTTTCGCGGGCGGATCGAGGCGTTCTTCAAGGGCGCGCCGAAAGGGTGGCCGATGTGGGCCTTCTCAAACCACGACGTGCCGCGCCACGTGACCCGCTGGACGGAACATGGCACCGCTGACGCGATCGCCCGGCAGTCGGCTGCATTGCTGCTGAGCTTCGAGGGGTCGATTTGCCTGTATCAGGGCGAGGAACTTGGCCAGACCGAAACCGACATCGAATTTCACGAACTGACCGACCCACCCGGCATCCGGTTCTGGCCTGATTACAAGGGCCGCGACGGCTGTCGTACGCCCATGATCTGGGATGCGTCCGCGCTGGCTGGATTCACCACGGGCACGCCCTGGCTGCCGATCAAGCCACCCCAGCGCGAACGCAACGTCGCCGACCAGTCGGTGGACGACACCAGCGTGATGGCCCATTACCGGCGCATACTTGCCTTTCGCCGTGCGGAACCTGCGCTGATGACCGGCAGGACCCGATTTCATGACCTGCCGGAACCCGTCCTCGCCTTTACGCGCGGCACCGGCCCCGAGGCGATCCTTGCCGTGTTCAACCTGTCGCCCGATCCGAGGGAACTGCGGGTCGACGGACAGGCCGCCCTGACCGGTCCGGGGCTTTCATGCAATCTTGCCGACAATCTCTTGTCTCTGGGGCCGAACGGCGTCGCCTTCCTCAAGGCCACCACGCAGCAGCCGCTTTCTTTGCATCACGAGAGCTAAACGAACCACCTGAGGACACCGGCAGCAGACGAAGGCGTCAAACCGCGTAAAGCCTTGCCGCGGCTTGTTTGTTGTAAAGGATGTGCTCTTCGGTCTCGCTGCGGGCGGCGGCGATGTCTGCATTGGCAAGATGCGCCACGATCCGCTCGTGATAATCCAGCGAGCGCCGCGACAGCAGGGTTTCGCGCAGCAGCCGGTAGCGGACAGGCATTGAAACCTCGTTCACATAGACCATCACCTCGGAAATGGGCCGGTTGCCGCTTTCGGCGATGATGCGGTCGTGGAACAGCTGGTTTTCGGTGAAGTAACCTTCAAGATCATTGGTGTTGAAATACACGGCCATCCGCCGGTTGCTGTCGTGAAGATCGGGCAAAAGCGTGTCCAGCGACCGGCCAGCCAGGGAGCCCATGACCAGCCCTTCCAGACTGGCGCGCAGATCGTACAGGTTTTCGACATCCGCAACGGTGTAGCTGCGGACCCGGAACCCCCGCCGTTCGGCATATTCGACAAGCCCGCCCTGCAAAAGCATCCGCAGGCTTTCGCGCACCGGCCCGCGCGAAGATCCATACTCGGCCTCGATATCCTGTTCGCGCAGGGGCTGGCCCGGGACATAGGCGCCGGTAATGATCTGGCGGCGCAACACGTCGGCAAGATGCGACGACAGGGTCCGCGGCAAGGCGGGCGTAGTCGATTTTTCATTGCGGCGCTGCATGGTCATCCGAGGTTCGCTTGATCTGGGCAACTTTCCCTTAGCATGCAGCGCCCGTCAGCCCAAGGGCACCGTTTGCGCGCTTGTTTCGACCAGCGACCTGACGGTCGACAGAGCTTCTGACAGAGGCTCGGCGGCAAGGTTGATCGGTGGTACCAGCATCAGGCACTCGCCCGCGCGGCCGCCACCATAAGCGAGGATGTGGTGGTCAAGAAGCCTGCGCTGCAGCGCCACGACCCGGGCCGGATCGGGCGCTCGGGGCTCGGTACGAAATTCGATTGCGGCCTGGGCGCCCGCAATGCGGACGTCGGCAATGCCGTGCAGCCCGACCAGCGGCCGCAACGCTGCGGTCATCAACGGGCCGATCACCTTCTCCACATTGCCCAGCACGTCGTCCTTGACGATCGTGTCCAGCGTCGCCACCGCCATCGCGCAAGCCAGCGGGTTGCCCTGGAAGGTGCTGGTATGCATTCCCGCAGGCCAGCGCGCCAAGACCCGCTCGCCTGCCGCCACAGCCGACAGTGGAAGGCCGCCCGACAGCGCCTTGCCCATGATGACGATGTCCGGGGCGATTTCTGCATGGTCAAACCCGAACCAGCGCCCGGTGCGACCGATACCGTTCCAGATCTCGTCCAGAGCCAGCAAGACATCGTATTCGCGGCAGACATCCAAGAGCCCGCGCAAAAAGGCAGCGCCCGGTGAAACAAGGCCGCTGACGGCTTGTACCGCTTCGATCAGGACCAATGCAGGCAGATCGCCGGACGCAGCCCTTCGTGCCAAGAACGCCCGGGCGGCGCCAAGCGCCTGCTCCGGGGTCAAGCCGGCGCCGGGGTAAGGAAGAATGTCCACGCTGGCCTCAAGCAGATGAAACGGCGCGCGGATGCGGGTCCCGGAGGTCAGCGAAAGCGCCCCAAGCGTGCGCCCGTGATAGCCGCCGTCAAACGCCACCAGCCGCGACCGACCCGTGGCGAACTGCGCCGCCTTGATCGCAGCCTCTACCGCCTCGGAGCCGGAATTGACCAACTGGATACGCGTCAGGTCTGGGGGAAGGATGGTGCGAAGGCGCTCGTAAAGGGCGGCGCGATAGGGTGAGGGCAGGCGTGTGCCGGTATGCAGGATGCCTGTTGCCAGCGCGTCTTGCAGGGCCGCCATATGCGCCGGATGGGCGTGGCCAAGGCTGGTGGTGGCCGAGCCGCAGACAAGGTCCAGATACCGCGCACCATCGGCCGTAAAGAGCCAGGGCCCCTCACCGCGCACAAAGACCGGCGGATCCGGCACGAGGCGAAACGTGTTCGCGGCGGTACTTTCGTGCGCGCGGGTCAGGCGCAGGGTGGCTTCGGCAGAGATCATGATGCCAGCAGGATCGCAGCACCCGCAGGCAGCCGTAAGCCGGCCTCCGTCCCGGCGGCGGGAACGGGCGCACCGCGCGGCAGGTCAAGCTCCAGCGCCGTACCATCCGCTGCGGTCAGTGCCAGGCGGACCGCATTGCCGGTAAAGACGGCATCCGTCACGCGCGCTTTCGTGGGGCCGGTCTGGTCCAGGATCAACGCTTCGGGTCGCAGGCCAAGGCGCACCGTTGCGCCGGGCACTGCCGTACCAGTTGCCAGAACCGACCCCAGTGCCGCCGTCTCGACTTCTGTCATGCCACCGTTGGCTGCAACCACGCGCCCTTCGATCACCGAACAGCGACCAAGGAACCGCGCCACGAATTCTGTTCGGGGGTAGTCGTAGATCTCTTGCGGGGTGCCGACTTGTTCGACCCGTCCGTCGCGCATCACGGCGATGCGGTCGGACATGGTCATCGCCTCTTCCTGATCATGGGTCACGGCGATGAAGGTCAGGCCCACATCGCGGTGCAGACGGCGAAGTTCGATCTGCAACTGACGCCTGAGCCCCGCATCCAGCGCCCCCAGCGGCTCGTCCAGCAACAGCACCCCCGGCTCCAGGATCAGTGCCCGCGCCAGCGCGACACGCTGCCGCTGGCCCCCCGACAGCGCCGAAGGCAGCCGGTCGCCATAACCCGCAAGGCCGATCCGCGCCAGCCAGCCATCGGCGGCGCGCGCCCTGTCGGTGGCGGACTGCCCGCGCATCTTCAGCCCGTAAGCGATGTTGTCACGCACCGACTTGTGCGGAAAGAGCGCATAATCCTGAAACATGATCGACGTGTCGCGCCGGTTCGGCGGGTGGCCCGTCACATCCTCATCGCCCACAAGGATCGTGCCGCCCGAAACCGCCTCCAGCCCCGCGATCATCCGCAGGACGGTGGTCTTGCCGCAACCGGACGGCCCCAGCAGCGTCAGGAACTCGCCCGCCTGCACGATCAGGTCCTGCGGATGTACCGCCTGCACCGTCCCGAAGGATTTGGAGACGCCCCGCAGGGTGACGGATTTCGCGCGCATTCAGCGATCCTTCCGCATCAAAAGCCACTGTGCCGTGACGCCAAGCATCAGCGAAAAGGCAAACACCATGGTGCCAAGCGCGTTGATCGTGGGGTCGAAGCCGGTGACGAGGGTGGTCCATATCTTGATCGGCAGGGTGATCGAAAAGTTGGTCAGGAAATAGGCGATGACGAATTCATCAAAGGCAAAGGTGAAGCACAGGATGAAGGTCGCGAGCAGCGACGCGCGACAGGCAGGCAGGATCACATCGACGATGGCCCGCAGGCGGGATGCGCCAAGCGCCCAGGCGGCCTCTTCATGCGATTTCGGCAGTTGCGCGATCCGGTTGCGCAAGTTCAGCACGGCCAGCGGCAGGACGTAAAGGACCTGGCCCACTCCGGCAAGCGGCAGCGAGGGTTGCAGGCCCAGCATCGTCGTCCAGATGCGCAGCGCGATGCCGACCAGCAGCAGGGGCACCGCCAGTGGTGCCAGGACCAGAAGCGTGAAGGCGGTCTTGCCGGGAAAGCGGGCATTGACC
>JANPKV010000168.1:0-13719 GCA_031426185.1 Rhodobacterales bacterium
GGCTCTGGCCACGCTGGTCGTCAACAAGCTGCGTGGCGGGTTGAAGATCGCTGCCGTCAAGGCTCCGGGCTTTGGCGATCGTCGCAAGGCGATGCTGCAGGACATCGCGATCCTGACCGGTGGTCAGGTCATCAGCGACGATCTGGGCATGAAGCTGGAAAATGTCGGCATCGACATGCTGGGCCGTGCCAAGAAGATCTCGATCAACAAGGACACCACGACCATCATCGACGGTTCGGGTGAAAAGTCCGAGATCGAAGCCCGCGTGGCGCAGATCCGTACCCAGATCGAGGAAACCACCTCCGACTACGACAAGGAAAAACTGCAAGAGCGCGTGGCCAAACTGGCTGGCGGCGTTGCGGTGATCCGCGTTGGCGGCATGACCGAGATCGAAGTGAAAGAGCGCAAGGACCGCGTCGATGACGCGCTGAACGCTACCCGCGCTGCGGTTCAGGAAGGCATCGTTGTCGGCGGCGGCGTCGCGCTGATGCAGGCTGCGGGCGCGCTTGACGGTCTCAAGGGTGCGAACTCCGACCAGGATGCTGGCATCGCCATCATCCGCAAGGCACTCGAGGCTCCGCTTCGCCAGATCGCGCAGAATGCCGGTGTCGACGGTGCGGTTGTTGCGGGCAAGATCCGCGAAAGCACCGACAAGACGTTCGGGTTCAACGCGCAAACCGAAGAATATGGCGACATGTTCAAGTTCGGCGTGATCGACCCGGCCAAGGTCGTGCGGATCGCGCTGGAAGATGCAGCCTCGGTTGCGTCGCTGCTGATCACCACCGAAGCGATGATCGCTGATCGTCCGGCCGAAAAGGCCAATGGCGGCGGCGGCGGCGGCGGCATGGGCGGAATGGGCGGCATGGACGGAATGATGTAATCATTCCCCATCCGGGATTTTGGAAAGGGCACCCCGCAACGGGTGCCCTTTTTCTTGGCAAGGGTGGGGTGCCCTGCGCCTGGACCGGATTGCGGGCCCGCCAGGCGGACCGGGCGGCTATGAGCCCGCCCGAGGACCAGCAGCGTGATGGCGGTCCATTTGGCGGCCGCGATCGCCTGCCCGACGGTGGTCAGGTTGAGAACATCGCCAAAGCGCATGTAACCGACTTTTACCGAAGCCGCCGCAACCGCCATGCACGAGAGGGCAGCACCCTGCCAGGACCCGCCAACGGCAAGAACCAGGGGCACCAGCCAGATCATGTATTCGCCCGAAAAGAACGTGGAGGTGCCGAAGGGCAGTCAGAAGAGATGGGCAATCAGGACGAGGGCAATGGCGATGGCGGCCATGCTGGAAAAGCGGCGCAGCTGCTGGCTGAGGGGGCCAGAGGACAAGTGGAACGGGATCAGGAAGATCGGCTAGAGCTTAATCCTGGCGCCGATGCCGATCAGGACGGCGGCAAGACTCGGTCGCGCCCGCGTCGCCAGAAGGAGGAGGCCGCAAAGAACGCTGCCAGCGCCTCGAAGCGAGACACCACCAACTTGCCACCGACGAGATAGAGAAGGACCGGGGCGCAAAGAGCTACGCCAACCATGGCGAGGGTCGAGGGCGCAGAGGCAGTGAGCGTGGCGAGCCCGGCCCAGACCGATGCCACGAATGCCGCAGCCCATCAGCACGTTATGCGCCGCGCCGAACATTTGCAAATCGTCCACAAGCAGACGAAGACCCGCGAAATAGATCATCGCGCCCTGACCATAATCAGCCGCGGCATCCGGCGACAGGGGCGTCTCGCCGAGCCGGTTATGAATCCATTCGGCATAGCCTTGCGTCCAGTCGTGCCCGAGGGCGCGCCCGGCATTTTCCCATTAAAGAGGCTCGGAGCCGAACGCGTCCGTCAGGGCATAGAAATCAGTAAATAGGCGCAGAGGGCGGTCGTCACGGCGAGTGCAAAAATGACTGCAACCCTGGCCACGGTTTAGTCGGATCGCTGTCCCTGGAACCGCGTCGCACCGGAAAAGCGATTGAACATAGGACGATCCCCAAGGCCGCACAACTTCAGCGACGCTGCGGCGAAAGGTAGCCCTGTTGAAGATGTCTAGCAATCGCGCGGTGGGGCGGGGCGAGGGCGGCCAATGGGACGCAACCCTAGCCTGCAGTTCCTGTCGGTCAGTCGGCGTCGGGGGGCGCGTCTGCCGCGTCGTCAGCAGGACCCTTCACCGTGAAAAAGAACGTGTCGGGCAGGTGCGGGGCCAGGGCAATCTCGTCCGGCACCACAGCAGGACCTGCAGCAAAGACGGCGGTGCCAAAGTGTTTAAGGCGCCGCGACAGCGATTGCAGGCGGGGTCCGGTCAGGTCGGCATAAAAATCGGCATGCGCAGGATCGGCGCGAAGGTCCGCGATCTTGGCAAGGTGTGCTGCGACCGATCGGTCATGCGCCGCGCGGATGTCGGGATCGGCCATCAGACGATCCCATTCGGTCTGCAGCAGGGGCAGGCGGGCCTGGATGGACCGGTCCTCCACCGCGTTGTGGTTCATGCGAAACCAGTAGGCCAGGCCCTGGTCGCGTTCGGTATGGTTGACGCGGCCTCGGTCGCGCTTGACCAGAAAGCTTTCGGCGGACCGGACGGCATAGTGGTTCAGTTGGACCCAGTCGTAGCCATAGGTGTCAAGACTTGACCGCCATCCATTGCGCAACATCTTTGCCGGCATCGGACGGCCTGAGCCGTTCAGCCATTTGACCGCCTCGCGCAAGGACGGCGTCAGGCCCTTGGGGCGGTGGACGCCCATCTTCTTGTAGACCTCCAGATTGCGGAACAGGGTCTTGAATCCCCAGGCCTGGTGCGGCTTGCGGATCAGTTCCTGCGCACAAAGTGCAAACTGGTCGGTGACAAAGGTGTCGCGGTATTCCTGCACATCGGTATTGCCGAACAGGCGCCAGGTCATGCTGATCATGTTTGCGCCCGGCAGCGCTGCCTCCATTGCCGCATAAAGCGTGGGCAGGCGGCCGTCACCAAGCTTGATGTTGATGAACTCGTCCACGTCCATGCAGACGACCCAGCCTGCATCCTGCACGATGGGTTCGGATTCTGCCGCCTGAAGGGCCGCGTGCTGGGGTTTCAGCGCACCGCCAGGTTTCCAGGGATTGGCACGGTGCTGGACCAGACCCTTGTCCTGCAACAGGGACAACAGGGTGTCAGTGCCGTCGGTGCAGTCGTTGGTATAAACCAGCACATCGTTCACGCCGATGGCACGATGCCAGGCCAGCCATTCCAGGATGAAGGGGCCCTCGTTCTTCATCGTGGTGACGATGCAGGTGCGCGGACCGGTGGTGGCGCGGGCCTTTGCCACCGGCATGCGGACAGGTTTGTGACCGAAAATGCCGGTCGCGGTTGCAAGCAGCGCCGGGTCTTCGGCAAGTCCCGCTTTGGGGGCGAGTGCCGCGCCGCCAGCAGACGGCACGCGCAGCCCCATGGCGCGCCAAAAGGGGACCGCGTGGTCAGGATCGGGTTTGGCATAGGACACCCGCGTCAGCCGCCAGGTCTTGTCGAGCCCTGCGATCTCCGGCGCGACGCCCCAGCGCAGAAGATCGTGGTCGTGTCCCGCAAGCCTGCAGATGTGGTCGCCGAACTGCGGTGCCGCGTCGTCGCGCAGCCGCCAGGGATAGACATGGGTCCCCAACAAGGGCACGACACCGCGCTTTGCGAGCAGGCACAGATCAAACGCGCTGGGCGCCCCCTTGGCGCGGGGGGGCAGAAGATCGCAGACATCAAGGCACAAGACGGCACGCGCCTTGGCCAGAAACCACCATTTCGCCAGTTCCAGAACAAGCTCCTGGCCGAGGGGGGCGAGCCATGGATCGTCGGGGGGGCGGGTCATGCGGTCCTTGCCCGGCGCGTCGGGGGCCAGCCATGGCTGGTCCTCGCCGGGGCTGTCGGGCTTGCCCAGGGGGATGCCCGGCGACATCACGACCACAACCAAGTCGGGCGCCAATCGGGAAGCAAGGGCTTTCTGCAGGGCCTTGGCGAAACCGTCGTCGCTGCCGTTTGCGTGCGTCGGCGCACGGTCAATGATCAGCGCAGCCCCAGCCCCATGGTGGGTCGCGTGATAGTGCAGCCAGTCGGCGACACGGTCGGCGGGCTCTTTCAGGCGGGTTGCAAACAGCACATTGCGGCGCGCGAAATGCGCGCATTCGTCGTCGGCGGGTTCCAGGGGCACGGTGACGGACCCAAGCTGCACCCGGGGTGAGGCTGCCGCATCATGGCCCACCAGCATGAAGCCGCCGGACACCCCCCGGACCTCGCGGATTGCACGATCGCCTGCTTCCGGGGTGACCGTTGCGGCCAGGGCCTCAAAGTCAGCAGGGTCGGTGCCGGTCGCGAAAAAGGCGCGGTAGACGGAGGTCTCCCCTTGCCAGACCGCCCCAAGCATCAGGTGGCCCTGGATGCGCCGGGCTGACATCGACCGGTGAAGCACCTTGGGTCCGGGGGGCTTTTGCTGTGCGGCCAAAACGGCGTGGGTCCTTGTGGCGGATAGGGGCGCAAGGTCGGCGTAAGTGCAAGCCGACCGTTGCGCGCCCTATTCCTAAACACAACCCTTGCGGTTGCGCCAGCGGGCGCGCCAGCCCCCCATGCGGGTCGGTCCCCCATGTGGCGGTCACGTCACAAGGCCGTGCCTTGTGGGCAGGCCGCGGCAGGGCGGATGGCGACAAACCCTAGAATCTGCGCGGGCCCTGTGGCAAAGCTGGCGCGACCGGTGCCGGAATGGAGACCTCGTTCGTGGAAGATCTGCAGGACGCGACGCGTGCCCCAAGCCCCGAAGGCGGTTGGTCGACGCGCATCGTGTCCGTCAAAGATGCCATCGTGGCACCGCCTCGTGATACCGGCATGATCCAGCCCGCGGGGGTGTTTGATGCAAGCGGCGCCTATATCCACGAGGCGGTGTTGTGGCGCGACCGGCAACTGATGGTGCCGACGGACCTGCCCGAGGTGACCGATCATCTGACGGGTCGCTGGATCTGGGGCGGGGTCCTGCTGAACCATTTCGGCCATTTCCTGACCGAAAGCACGGGGCGCTTGTGGGCAATCGACGCGGTGAAGGGCCAGGTTGACGGTCTGGTGTTCATGTCCAAGCGCGAAGGCGGCGCAGAGGACGTAGTCAAGGAATACCACAAGACCTTCATGGATCTGATGGGGGTCACCCTTCCCATCAGGATCATCGCGGCCCCCACCCGCATCGAGCTGCTGGAAGTGGCGGGCCAGGGTTTCGGGATCGGGCCGCTGGCGCGGGGAACCGCGCCCTTCCGGCAGTTCGTCCAGTCGCGGTTTGCGAGGTCGGTACCGCCGGCGGGGCCAAGCCGGCTATACATTTCGCGGTCCGAACTTGGCGCGCTGCGTGGCGGTATTCTGGAGGAGGTGCGGCTCGAGGCATGTCTTGCCGCCTGCGGATATGAGATTTTTCACCCGCAAAAGCACCCGATGCCCGAGCAGATTGCGCGTTACAAGGCGGCCGAACAGGTGGTGGCCCTGGACGGATCGGCATTGCATCTGCTGGCGATGGTGGCCACGGATCGTCAACAAGTCGGGATCATCAAGCGGCGCGACAGCGGGGCGACCGACGGCATCGTCCGCCATCTGGAGGCCTTCAGCGGGCGCGCGCCTTTGGTGATTGACACGATATTGCAGGATTGGGTCCGGTCTGACCGCAGCCGCGCCGACCGGTTTTCCTTTGGAGAGCTGGACTTTGCCGCGTTGGGCCGGACATTGGGCGCGGCAGGCTTCGTGCCGTCCGATACCCGCTGGGCATCGCTGACGCCGGTGGAATCCGCCGCCGCGATGCGCGAGATCGAGGCCAAGCTGCGACGCAACAAGCTGACTTTTCAGCCGGTCCCGCGTGGCGGCACCCCGGTCGTCAAGACGGAGGCGCCGCCCCGCAACCTGCGCCGCGAAGCGCGTCATGCGGCCTGGAAAGCACAAAAGGCGGCACGGCGCGGTTAGGCTGCGCTTGCGGGAATTCTGGCGACGCCGACGGCAAGGATCGGCGGCCTCGGGCTGATCCGGGGATGTGGCGTTGCGATTATGTCATGTGACACCCATATCCTGGCAAGGTGGCAAACGGGGACAAGCATGTTCAACGCAAAATCTATTCTCGACAAGGTCATGGGCAGTCTGAACGAGGCGACAGGCCCGGGCGGCGTGTCCGGGCTGGTCGACAAGGCGCGCGACAAATGGGACAGCCAGCCCACGTTGACCAAGGGCGCAATTGCGGGCGGGCTTTTGGGCGTGCTGCTGACGGGTGGCGGGCGCCGGATGCTGGGCACAGGTGTCAAGGTGGGCGGTGCCGCGCTGATCGGAGGGCTGGCGTACAAGGCCTACGAGGACTGGAAGGCTGGCAAGCTGGCCGCCAGCCAAAGTGATCCGGTCGCGCTGCCGAACCCTGCAGGCACGGCGTTCCAGCCTGCGGATGGCGATGCCGCGGATGATCTGTCGGCCCGCATCCTGCAAGCGATGATCGCTGCGGCCAAGGCGGACGGGCACATCACCCCGGATGAACGCGCGCGCATCGACGCGCAACTGCACAATCTGGGTCTGGGCGAGGAGGCGACCGCGATGATCGGTGCCGAACTCGACCAGCCGCTGGATGTCGGCCGCGTCGCGGCACTGGCGCGGGGCGACGAAGAAGCGACGCAGATCTATGCCGCGTCATTGCTGGTCGTGGACCCTGAGGGCGAGGCTGAAAAGCAGTATCTGTCAGAACTGGCGGCGCGGCTGCAGCTGGATGCGGGGCTGGTCGATCACCTGCACGCGCGGGCGAACGAAATCTGAATTGGGGCGTGGCGGCCGCTTTAGGGTCGCTGCCCCCCGATGGCGTCCGTCACCTGGTCGGCCGCCTGCACAACCCGGCGGCCGATCTTGCTCGCGTCCGAAAGTGCGACGCGGAAAGCGGGGCCGGAAACGGACAGACCTGCCACCGGCTGACCCGCAGGGCCAAAGATCGGGGCCGCGATGCAGCGCATGCCTTCGGTGCGTTCCTGATCGTCGATGGCATAGCCACGGTCGCGCGTGCGGTTGAGGTCACGGGTCAGCAATCCTTCGGATGTCAGGGTCAGCGAGGTGAATTTCTCCAGGCCTTGACGGGCAATGATGGCCGCGACCTTTTCCGGCGCGAACCAGGCCAGCAGAGACTTGCCGATCCCGGAGGAATGCATCGGTCCTTTGGTGCCCGGCGGGAAAAAGGCGCGGATTGCCTGATTGGTTTCGACCTGGGCAAGGAAAAGAACCTCACCCTGCACCTCGACCCCCAGATTGGCGGTCTCGCCGGTGTCGCGCATCAGCGCCTCCATCGCGCCCTGCGCCCGTTCGACGACCTTGGTGCGACGCAGGAACGCGGTGCCGACGCGAAACGCGCCGGGGCCGATATGCCAGAACTGCCCAGGTTCTTCCGCCTCGACCATGGCGTGACTCTGCAGTGTCACGAGGGCGCGAAAGACCGTCGGCACCGGCAGATGCGCAACTTCGGCAAGTTGCGACAGGGTCAGGCCGGGTTCGCGTGCCAGATGTTCCAAAAGACCAAGCGCGCGGTCCAGGGCCTGCACGGTGTTCTGGTCGGTCTTGTCATCGAAGGCTTTGGGGCGGCCGCGGGGACGCGTGGTCATGCGCTGGATCCTTGATGCGAAGGCTGAAAAAGCGTGACATGTTGATATTGCGTCACAATATCACGGATGGCACGGAATGAAAAATAATTTCGAAAAAATTGCCGGGGGATGGCGAAGAGCGTAGAACCACAACCACAGAAGGAGAGCCGCGATGTCCTATCAGAACCCTGTTTTCATCCCCGGACCGACGAATATTCCCGAAAGCGTGCGCAAGGCCTGCGACATGCCGACGATCGACCACCGGTCGCCTGCGTTTGCGCGTGTATTCAAGCCGGCGGTTGCAGGGGTGAAGAAGGTGCTTGGCATGGGCGAGGGTGAAGTGATCATCCTGCCATCGACCGGCACCGGAGGCTGGGAAGCGGCCATCTCCAACACGCTTTCGGCCGGTGATACCGTGCTGGCGGCGCGCTTCGGGATGTTTTCGCATCGTTGGATCGACATGTGCCAGCGCCACGGGCTGAACGTCCAGATCATCGAGACGCCCTGGGGTCAGGGCGCGCCCCTCGACAAGATCGCGGCGGCGCTGAAAGCTGACACCGGGCACAAGATCAAGGCCGTATTGGCTACGCATAACGAGACGGCGACGGGTGTGCGGTCCGATATCGGCGGCATCCGCGCGGCGATGGCGGACCATCCGGCGCTGTTCTTTGTCGATGGCGTGTCGTCCATTGGCTCCATGCCGTTCGACATGGCGGGCTGGGGTGTGGATATCGCGGTCGCAGGCAGCCAGAAGGGGTTCATGTTGCCTGCAGGACTCGCGATCCTTGGGATCAGCCCGAAGGCAATGGCCGCAATGGCAACGGCAACCCTGCCGCGCACGTTCTTTGATTTCAACGACATGCTTAAATCCTATGCGGCTGGCGGGTTTCCCTACACGCCGCCGGTCGGACTTATCAACGGCCTCGCGCATGCGGTCCAACTGCTGGAGGATGAGGGGCTGGAAGCAGTCTATGCCCGTCACCACCGCCTGGCTGAAGGGGTGCGCCGGGCAATTGCGGCCTGGGGAATGGTGCCCTGTGCGGCCACGCCGGATCTGTATTCCGACACGGTCACGGCGGTCGTCGTGCCTGCAGGGTGCAACGGCACGGACCTGGTGCAATTGGCGTCCAGCAAATATGGCGTGGCGTTCGGCGTCGGCTTGGGTGAAGTTGCGGGCAAGGTGTTTCGCATCGGCCATCTGGGCATGCTGACGGATGTGATGATGCTGGCGGGGTTGGCCACGGCCGAGATGTGCATGGCCGATCTGGGCTGGCCGATCAAACTGGGGTCCGGCGTAGCTGCGGCGCAGGACTATTACCGCAACGGCACGAAGGAGGCGGCGAAGGCCGCGGCTTGAAATGAACAATTTCGCAGGCTTAGTGATCCCGACCTTTGATGATGTGCTGGCCGCGCATGCGCGGATCCTGCCCCATATCCACCGCACGCCGGTCCTGACCTCCAGCTATTTCAACGAGTTGACGGGGGCAGAGCTGTTCTTCAAATGCGAGAACTTTCAGAAGGCGGGGGCGTTCAAGGTGCGCGGTGCGTCGAACGCCGTCTTTGGGCTCCGGGACGATCAGTTGGCAAAGGGCGTCGCGACCCATTCCAGCGGCAACCATGCGCTGAGCCTGTCTTATGCCGCAGGGCGCCGGGGGATTCCGTGCAATGTCGTGATGCCGCGCACGGCACCGCAGGCGAAGAAGGATGCCGTGCGGGGCTATGGCGGGGTGATCGTGGAATGCGAGCCCTCCACCTCCAGCCGCGAGGCGGTGTTTGCTGAGGTACATGCGCGGACGGGGGCGGATTTCGTGCATCCCTACAACGATCCGCGAGTCATCGCCGGGCAGGGAACCTGTTCGCGGGAACTGTTGGAACAGGTTCCGGGGCTGGACGCGGTCATTGCGCCCATCGGTGGCGGGGGCATGATCTCGGGCACCTGCCTGACGGTATCGGCAACGGCACCGGGTATCGATGTCTATGCGGCTGAGCCCAAGAACGCGGATGACGCCTATCGCAGCTTCAAGGCCGGGCATATCATCGCCGACGACGCGCCGGATACGGTGGCCGACGGGCTGAAGGTGCCGCTGAAAGACCTGACCTGGCACTTTGTCAGCCATCATGTGAAGGACGTCTTCACCGCCACCGAGGACGAGATCATCGAGGCGATGAAGCTGACCTGGAAGCGCATGAAGATCATCATCGAGGCCAGCTGCGCCGTGCCGCTGGCCACGATCCTGGCCAACCCGGAGGTCTTTCGCGGCCGCCGCGTCGGCGTCATCATCACCGGCGGCAACGTCGATCTTGACACTTTGCCTTGGAGATAGGGGTAACACCATGAACAGCCACGCGAATTTTGACGGGCTCGAAGTCGGCTACGACATTCCCGCCCTGCCCGGGATGGACGAGAAGGACATCCAGACGCCCTGCCTCGTGCTGGATCTGGATGCCTTGGAGCGCAACATCAAGAAGATGGGCGACTATGCCCGCGCGCATGGGATGCGCCACCGGGTGCATGGCAAGATGCACAAGTCCGTCGATGTGGCCTTGTTGCAGGAAAAGCTGGGAGGTTCAGTAGGCGTCTGTTGCCAGAAGGTCAGCGAGGCCGAGGTGTTTGCGCGCGGCGGCATCAAGGATGTGCTGGTCAGCAACCAGGTGCGCGATGCAGCCAAGATCGACCGGCTGGCGCGGTTGCCGAAACTCGGCGCGCGGACGATCTGCTGCGTGGACATGCTCGACAACGTGGCGGATCTGAGTGCTGCGGCGGTGCGGCACGGCACCACGATCGAGTGTCTGGTGGAGATCGACTGCGGCGCGGGGCGTTGCGGCGTCAAGACGACGCCCGAGGTGGTGGCGATCGCCACGGCCATCGCAGCGGCTCCGGGACTGAAGTTTGCGGGCATTCAGGCCTATCAGGGTGCGATGCAGCACATGGACAGCTATGAGGACCGCAAGGCCAAGATCGCGGTGGCCGTGGCGCAGGTAAAGGACGCTGTGGACGCGTTGAAGGCCAGAGGCATGGCATGCGACATCGTCGGCGGGGGCGGCACCGGCAGCTATTATTTCGAAAGCACGTCCGGTGTCTACAATGAGCTGCAGTGCGGCTCCTACGCGTTCATGGATGCGGATTACGGCCGGATTCTCGACGAGAACGGCAAGCGGATCGACCAGGGTGAGTGGGAGAATGCGCTGTTCATCCTGACAAGCGTGATGAGCCACGCCAAGCCCGACAAGGCGATTGTCGATGCCGGGTTGAAGGCGCAGTCGGTGGATTCCGGACTGCCGGTGATCTTTGGCCGCACGGATGTGAAATATGTCAAATGCTCGGACGAGCATGGCGTTGTCGAGGATCTGGGCAATGTTCTCAAAGTCAACGACAAGCTGAAACTGGTGCCCGGCCACTGCGACCCGACTTGCAATGTGCATGACTGGTATGTGGGGGTTCGCGGCGGCAAGGTCGAGGTGGTCTGGCCGGTCTCGGCGCGGGGCAAGGCGTATTGACGCTGTCTGCAAAGCGTCTGGCGAGCGTCTGGTAGATGTGTGGCAAACTGACCCGCCGGGAGCCTCCGGCGGGGATATTTTCGGACAGATGAAAGCGGTAAATGCATGCTGATCGTTCCTGAGGGACTGATTGCGGATTTGGTTTCGCCGGGTGATGCCTTTGCGGCGGTAGAGGCCACCTTTGCGGCGATGGCGCGGGGAGAGGCTTACAACTTCCCCGTCGTGCGGGAGGCGCTGGGCGAAGGCAGGCAGTATGGGTTCAAGTCAGGGCTCGATCGGGCCGGGGGACAACTAGGAGTGAAGGCGGGGGGATACTTTCCCGGCAATGCGGCCAAGGGCATCATCAACCATCAGTCCACCGTGTTCCTGTTCGACCCGGAGACGGGCCGCCCGACCGCGATGGTTGGGGGCGGGCTTTTGACGGCGCTGAGGACGGCGGCGGCGAGCGCCATTTCCATCGACCGACTGGCGCGGCAGGATGCCAAGGTGCTGGGGATCGTGGGGGCTGGGCATCAGGCCGGGTTCCAGTTGCGTGCAGCGGCGCGGGTGCGGACCTTCGAGCGCGTGATCGCGTGGAACCTGCATCCGGAGATGCTGCCGAAGCTTGGTGCCATCGCGGCTGAACTGGGCCTGCCGTTCGAGACGGTCGGGTTGGACAGGATGATCGAGGCCGATGTCATCATCACCATCACCTCGTCGCCCGCTGCAAGCCTGATGTCGGCCCATGTCGCGGATGGCTGCCATCTGGCCTGCATGGGGACGGATACGGTCGGCAAGCAGGAAGTGGAACCGGCGCTTGTCGGGCGCGCAACGGTGTTTACCGATGAGGTCGCGCAAAGCGTCACGCTGGGCGAGGCCCAGCATGCGGTGGCAATGGGGCTGAAGGCCGCGGCGGCGATCACGCCGTTGGGTGCGGTGCTGACAGGGGCCCATGCCGGGCGGACATCGGCGGGCGAGGTCACATTGTTCGACGGCACCGGGGTCGGATTGCAGGATCTGGCGGTCGCGGGAGTGGCGATGCGGCGGGCGACCGAGCGGGGTCTGGGCACACGCGTCGAGGTCTGACGCGCGCGGCGCATGGGCGCAACAGCAAGACGGTTGCAGGGGCAGCACCTGATCGATCCCGCCCGATGCGGTGCCGGCGCTGAGGGGTGTCTGTATACGCTGCCCGTCGCGAAGAATCTGACTTCGCCCTTGTCGATGAAAAGCGCGGCCGTCCATCAGGGGCTTGTCAATAATCTACGCATCCCGCTGTCACGCGATGTGTGCGGCTTGTTTCGGGTACAAGATTTGATCAAATCGTGGTGCGAACGGCATTGATTGCGGGTGGGCTTGCATGGTCTGCATGGGGCGGGGCGAAGGGGACCAGCATGCGCGTCTTTATCAACGGGTTCGGGCGGATCGGGCGGTCGGTGCTGCGGGCCTGGGCACAAAAACCGCAGGCATGGCCGGGGCTGGAGGTGGTCGGAATCAACGACATCGCGGCCGCCGACATGTGCGCCTATCTGTTCGAATATGACTCCGTGTTCGGGCCGTGGCGTGGGTCGGTGGCGCTGTCGGACGGGGCGCTGGTGGTGGACGGGCGTGCGATCCCGCTGCATCGGACGGGCGACATCTCCACGCTTGATCTTTCGGGTGTCGACGTCGTGATGGAATGCACCGGGCGCGCCGACAGCCGTGAGGTGGCCGAGCGGGGCTTGCGGGCCGGGGCGCTCCGCGTGCTGGTGTCGGGACCTTCGGCAGCGGCCGACCTGACGGTGGTTCTTGGCGCGAATGACGAGGCGCTGGGCGATCAGCGGATCGTGTCGAACGCGTCCTGCACGACCAATGCGCTGGCCCCTCTGGTGCGGCTTCTGGATCGGGAATTCGGCGTGGTCACCGGATCGATGACCACGATCCACTGCTATACCGGGTCGCAGCCGACGATTGATGCGCCTGCCGCCGACTTTTCGCGCAGCCGGGCCGCAGCCCTGTCGATGGTGCCGACGACAACATCGGCGCAGCGGTTGCTGGACGTGGTCCTGCCCGGGCTGGCGGGGCGGATCACCGCCTCAGCGGTGCGGGTGCCGGTGGCGTCGGTCAGCTGCGTCGATCTGTGCGTGATGACGCAGCGCAAGGCCGAGGTCGGGCCGGTGAACGCGGCATTTCGCGCGTTGGAAGGGGTGATCGGTACGACCGAACGGGCGCTGGTGTCCACGGATTTACGCGCGCGCCCCGAAAGCATCGTGATGGCCTGCCCGGAAACTCGGGTGACCGCTGGCGGACTTTTGCGGGTGTTCGGCTGGTATGACAACGAGTGGGGGTTTTCGAATCGCATGCTGGATGTGGCGCTGCGGATGTCCCCGCGTTGAAAAGAATCACTTGGCCGCGCCTGCCTAGGTGCAACCGGTTCCACTTTTCATCGCGCCTGTTCGGCGAGCAGATAAAGGCCTAAACTTGGCGAGGTTTTGCCAAGCCATAGCGACAATTTGCAGAAACTCTTGCAATCTTGGGGGAAAAGGCGCATCTGAGGATTGCGAAAACGCTGCTCGTCGACCCTGCTGTTCCCTCTGCGGCCCAGTTCTCGATCTAGGAGTGACCAAGCCGGGCCATCGCATTCAGCGGATGGCAACACTGAGGAGACACGACGATGGCTCAAGGCACCGTCAAATGG
>JANPKV010000169.1:0-4638 GCA_031426185.1 Rhodobacterales bacterium
GCCTCGGCATAAAGCCGCGCCTCGAAGGCCGCGCCTTGCGGTTGGGGCAGCACCTGCGGGATCACGTCCTCGCCCGCTGCCATGCGGACCATCCATTCGACAAGGTCGATGCCAAGAACGGCCTCGGTGACGGGGTGTTCCACCTGCAGGCGCGTGTTGACCTCCAGAAAGGATATCGCGTCGCGCCGGGGGTCGTAGATGAATTCGACCGTCCCGGCGGACAAGTAGTTGACCGAAGCGCAAAGGTCGGTCGCGGCCTGATGCAAGGCACGCCGCGCCGCATCGGGCAGGTCCGGGGCAGGGGTTTCCTCGATGACCTTCTGGTTGCGGCGCTGCAAGGAACAGTCGCGTTCCCCAAGCGCCACGACGCGGCCCTTGCCATCGCCGAAGATCTGCACCTCGACGTGCCGGGCATCGGTGACATAGCGTTCCAGATAGACGCGCGCATCGCCGAAACTGGCGCTCGCGGTGCGCTGGACAGCGGCGAAAGCGCGGCGCAGCGCGCCCTCGTCTTCGCAAAGCTGCATCCCGATGCCGCCACCCCCTGCGGTACTTTTCAGCATCACCGGATAGCCGACGCTTGCGCCCGCCAAGGCCGCCGCATCGGCGTCCGCCAACAGGCCCGAGCCCGCCAGCAGCGGCACACCGGCAGCCTCGGCCAGATCGCGCGCCGTGTGCTTCAGACCAAAGGCGCGGACATGCTCCGGGCGCGGGCCGATGAAGGTGATCCCTTCGGCGGCCAGCCGTTCGGCAAAGGCGGTATTTTCCGACAGGAAACCATAACCGGGATGCACGGCTTCGGCCCCCGTCTCGCGGCAGGCGGCGATCAGTGCGTGCATGTCCAGATAGCTTTCCGACGCGGGCGCGGGGCCCAGGCGCACCGCCTGATCGGCCAGCGCCACATGCGGCGCAAACCGGTCGGGATCCGACCAGACCGCCACCGACCCCACCCCCATCCGCCGCAAAGTGCGGATGACGCGCACGGCAATCTCGCCCCGATTGGCGACCAGAACCTTGTTGAACATGTGCGTCAGTCCTTGATGATGACGCGGATCGGCGTCGGATCGAACCCGTTGCAGGGGTTGTTGATCTGCGGGCAGTTCGAGATGACGCACAGGACATCCATTTCGGCGCGCAGTTCCACGTGGTCGCCGGGCGCCGAAATGCCGTCATCGATCGTCATCGCGCCATTGGGGCTGATCGGCACGTTCATGAAAAAGTTGATGTTGGGCACGATGTCGCGCTTGGTCATGCCGTGGCGGGCCAGTTCCAGAATGAAATTCTCGCGGCAGGCATGCAGAAAGCGGGTCTCATGGCCAAAACGGACGGTGTTTGACTCGCATGAACAGCAGCCCGCGCAGGTGTCGTGCCGGCCCGAGGTATCGGCGGTCACGGTCAGCATCACCCGGCCTTCGGACGACACCACCTTGGCCCCGGTGGAGATATAGGCCAGCCCGTTGGCCCGCATCGTGTCCTGGCTGGAATAACGTTCGCCAAAGTCAGTGGCGTTGTAAAAGATCGTGTCAATGGCCTGCTGGCCATGGCTGTCCTCGATCCGGATGATCTGGCCCTTGCGGACGATGCCGGACCACGGGCGTTCTGCCGCGATGTCGTGTATCTGTGCCATCATGCCCCCCGCGCGTTGTTTTCAAAGCCCCGGACCGCTTCGGCAGATGCCGTGCGGCAGAGATCGTCGGCGGGAACGGGCAAGGCCGCCAGCCGGGTGACGGTGACAGCCGGTTCTGCGCCGCCGTGGGGGTCCAGGGGGTGTCGGGTGTTGGACAGGGCCAACATCAGGTCCATCTCGGCCCGCAATTCGATCCAGTCGTTGCCGGACAATAGCGACCCGCGCCAGCCGAACCGCCCCGCCGCATCGACGCGGACCGGCGCGAACAGCGTCCATATCGCCGGAATGTCGCGGCGCGACAGGCCGAGCTTGCCCGCCGCCAGCACCATGTTGTCACGGCAGTTGCGGCCGCCCTCCGGCGCGTCAGGCGCAGTCGAGCCTCCGGTCAGCGCATCATGCGCGCCAGAGCTGTCCTCGGTGATCGACAGCATGACGCGCCCCATGTCGGAAAAGAGGACCCGGCCCTTGCGCAGTTCGGTCGTCCACTGAACCTTGACCGTGTCGGGCAGGTTCATCCGTTCGGTGGTGTCGCGGGCCGACCAGCAGGCAAGCGAAACCGACGTGCCGGCCGCGCCCTCGATCCGCATGACCTCCCCGGCCCGCAGCGTCAGGGTCGAATACCAGCCGCCGGCAATCGTCTCGTGCCCGAGGATGCGGTCCGGTGCGGGCTGCGGGGCAGGGCGCGGGCTGGGTTCCGGCAGCGCCTTGGGGGCAAAATTCAGGCCCCGGCGCTGGTGGTCCTCGTATCTGGCGCGGTCGGCGGCGATGGCATCGGGGCTGCGATGGATGTGCATGTCATGCTCCTTGTGGGTGCCGGGTCGTCCCGGCAGCGGCCGCATCAAGGGTCAGGTCGTCCCGACCGGGCGGGGTGTCGATGTCGAAATGGGTCAGCTTTCCGGCCACGCGGGGCGGCCAGATCGCGATATCTTTGGTCAGCGTGGCGCCGTAGCGTTCCCGTTCCTCGGGGCGGTCGCGCAGCCGGTCAAAGGCGATGATCCGGGTGGCCAGCGTAAAGGCCTCGCGCAGGTCATGCGTGACCATCACCACGGTCATCGGCACCTCGTTCCACAGACGCTTCATCAGCCCGTGGATTTCGCCCCGGATGCCGGGGTCAAGCGCGCCAAAGGGTTCATCCAGCAACAGGATGCGCGGCCGCATCATCAAGGCCTGCGCCAAAGCCAGCCGCTGCTGCATTCCGCCCGACAGCTGGGCGGGGTACTTGTCCTCGGTGCCCGCAAGGCCGACCTCGGCCAGCATGGCGCGCGCCTCGTCCGCCAGAACGCGTCGCGCGGTCCCGAAGCTCCGCCCGAGAAACCGGCTGGCCTTCAGTTCCGGGCCCAGCATCACATTGCCAAGGACGGTCAGGTGCGGAAACACCGAATAGCGCTGATAGACGACACCCCGGTCGGGACCCGGCTCGGGCGCCAGGGGAACACCGTCCAGCAGGATGCGCCCTTGGGTGGGCTGTTCTTGCCCCAGGATCATCCGCAGGAACGTCGTCTTGCCGCAGCCCGACGGGCCGACCAGCGCCAGGAACGACCGGGGTGCAACCTCCAGCGTCAGGTTTTCCAGCACGATCTGGTTGCCGTATTCTTTCCAGACGCGGTCCACGGTCAGCGCCGTCATCGCCCCATCTCCGCCCAGGGGAACAGGCGACGCCGCAGCAAAGCCAGCGCCACATCCATGATCACCGCCAACAAGGTGATCCAGGCGACATAGGGAAAGATCACGTCCATCGACAGGTAACGGCGCACGAGAAAGATGCGGTAACCCAAACCGGAATCGGCAGAAATCGCCTCGGCCGCAATCAGGAACAGAAACGCCGGGCCCAGCTGCAGCCGCAGTGAATCGATCAGGCGCGGCAGCACCTGCGGCAGCACGACCCGAACCGCGATCAGCCAGCTTGACGCGGACAGGGTTTCCGCCTTGACGATCATCTCGCGCGGCAGGGCCATCGCGGTCAGAGTCAGATCGCGGATCAGGATCGGGGCGACGCCGATGACGATGAGGGCCACCTTGGACACCTCGCCCAGACCCAGCACGATGAAGAGAACCGGCAGCAGCGCCAGTGGCGGCACCATCGAGACGACCGCCACAAAAGGCGACAGCAGCGCCCGCATTACCGGCAGAATGCCGGTCAGCAGGCCAAGGGTCAGCGCCAGCAGGGCGGAAATCCCAAGGCCCAGTGCCAGTCGCCACAGGCTTGCGGCGGTGTCGGACCACAGGATGTAATCTCCGGTCCGCTTGTCGGGGGTAAAGGCAAGTGCATCAATGCTTTGTGCAAGGGTGCTGAGACTGGGCAGCAACTTGTCGTTGGGATTGTCGGCCAGCCGCACCGCCGAGCCGATCAGGTAAGCCAACACCAAAAGCACGAAGGGCAGGCAGGCCAGCAGGACCCGCCCCCCCCGGTTCGGGCGCAGATTGATCAGCCGCATGTGCGCGCCCGCCTTCGGCTACCCTAAGGCGCGCCGTCGGCGGCCATCTTCATGTAGATGTCGCTGAAGCGCAGCTTGATGTTCGCGGCGTCACCCAGCACCACGCCGCCCGGCAATTCGATCCCGATCACATCGGCAGAGGCCGCACCGGAGCCCAAAAGCCCCTTGTCGAACAGAAAGGTGCGCACCTTGTCCATCGTCACACCCAGATCGGGCGAGGTGACAAAGGCCACCGCATCGGCGGGCTTGTCGAACAGCTTGGTGGCGGCCATCTGGGCCTCGAACCCGGCCTGATCGGTGCCGGAGGCCGCCCCCATGGCCGCACGTGCGGCAGCCCCTTCGGGCGTGTCGGAGACCATGAGGCCTGCGGTTTCATACCAGATGCCCGCAAGCGCCTTGCCGAAATCGGGGTTGTCGGCCAGCACTTGGGTATTGGCGACCATCAGGTCGATGATCTCGCCGGGGATCTGGCTGCTGTCAAAGACGGAAGTCGCTCCGGGCAGCGCCTTGATTTCGGCCACCATCGGGTTCCAGGTCACCATTGCCGTGACGTCGGGGGTCTGGAATGCGCCCACC
>JANPKV010000170.1:0-2703 GCA_031426185.1 Rhodobacterales bacterium
GCGTTGCGCATGATAGAGACGTGGTCTCGGAAAGGTGCTGGTATGGCATCGGCTGCAGAGCAAATGGCGGCAAACCTGAGCTGGGGGGCGCTGGGCAAGGCGACTGACCTGCGGGCGCGGATCTTCTTCACCATCGGCTTGCTGATCATTTATCGCGTGGGCACCTATATCCCGGTGCCGGGCATCGATGGTGACAGCCTGCGTGAGTTCATGGAGCGCGCAGGGCAGGGGCTGGGCGGCATGCTCAACCTGTTTACCGGCGGGGCCATCAGCCGGATGGGCATCCTTGCCCTTGGCATCATGCCCTATATCTCGGCCTCGATCATCGTGCAGCTTCTGGGGTCGATGTATGCCCCCTGGCAGGCGCTGAAGAAAGAGGGCGAGGCGGGTCGCAAAAAGCTGAACCAGTATACTCGCTATGGCACCGTCGCACTGGCCATCTTCCAGGCTTATGGGGTTGCAGTGTCGCTGCAGGCCGGTGGCCTTGCGCATACTCCGGGAACGTTCTTCATCGCGTCCTGCCTGATCACGCTGGTCGGCGGCACGATGTTCCTGATGTGGATCGGCGAACAGATCACCGCTCGCGGCATCGGCAATGGCGTGTCGCTGATCATTTTCGTCGGCATCGTCGCGGAAATTCCGGCCGCGCTTGCGCAGTTCTTCGCGCAAGGCCGGTCGGGGGCTTTGTCGACGCCGGTCATCCTTGGCGTGATCCTGATGGTCGTCGCGGTCATTTGCTTTGTCGTGTTCATGGAACGTGCCTTGCGCAAGATCCATATCCAGTATCCCCGCCGTCAGGTCGGGATGAAGGTCTATGACGGCGGATCATCGCACCTGCCGATCAAGGTGAACCCCGCTGGCGTCATTCCGGCGATCTTTGCCTCGTCGATCCTGCTGCTGCCGACGACGATCGGCACATTCTCGGGCAACGAGAGCAACCCGGTCTTTTCCTTCATTGCCGCCTATATGGGTTACGGCCAGCCGCTGCACCTGGTGTTTCTGGCCGTGATGATCGTGTTCTTCAGCTATTTCTATACCCTCAATGTGTCCTTCAAGGTCGACGAGGTTGCCGACAACCTGAAGAACCAGAACGGCTTTATTCCCGGTATCCGGCCAGGCAAGAAGACCGAGGAATACCTTCTTTACGTGGTGAACCGCGTGCTGGTCCTTGGCTCTGCTTATCTGGCGGTGGTCTGTCTTCTGCCCGAGGTGCTGATCTCCAATGTCGGTCTGCCATTCTACTTTGGCGGTACCTCCGTGCTGATTGTCGTGTCGGTGACGATGGACACGATCCAGCAGATCCAGTCGCATCTTCTGGCGCATCAGTATGAAGGCCTGATCGAGAAGTCGCAATTGCGCGGCAAGAAACGCACCACCACGCCCAAAGCCCCGGCCCGGCGCTAGCATCGATGGCCAACATCATTCTCTTGGGTCCCCCGGGAGCGGGGAAGGGAACGCAGGCCAAGCGTCTGGTCGACAGCCGCCACATGGTCCAGTTGTCCACCGGCGACATGCTGAAGGAGGCGATTGCCAAAGGCACCGAGCTTGGCAAGCGTGTCGAAGCGATCATGGCCCGGGGCGAGCTTGTCACCGATGAGATCGTGATCGGCCTGATCGAGGAGAAGATCACCCAAGGCACCGATGGAGGGCTGATCTTTGACGGCTTTCCCCGGACGCTGAAACAGGCGGATGCGCTGACCGAGATGCTGGAGCGCAAGGGCCAGTCGCTGGATGCGGTGATCGAAATGCAGGTCGATGATGCCGCCTTGGTGGCCCGCATTTCGGGCCGGTACACCTGCGGGCAATGCGGTGCCGTCTATCACGACCAGACCCGGCCCACCGCAGTGGCCGGCACCTGCGACGTCTGCGGCAGCCACGACTTGCGCCGCCGCGCGGATGACAACGCCGACGCGCTGAAGACGCGGCTGATGGAATACTACAAGAAAACCTCTCCGCTGATCGGCTATTACTACGCGCAGGGCCGCCTATCCACGGTCGATGGTTTGGCAGAAATGGACGCGGTCGGCGCCGCCATTTCGAAAGTTCTTGACAGAGGTTGAGAATCTCTTTCCGCGCCCTTGACGGGGGTGGCAAAACCCCATAGGTGACGGCGTCCTGCGGCGGAATCGCCTGTCGGGATTCCCTTGTCGGGAAAAGGTTCCATCGGTCTCACGGGGCGGGTGGAGTTGTGAAAAAAGGTTCTGGAATCACGGAACCGCAACAGAAAAGGACACACGCGTGGCACGTATTGCTGGCGTTAACATTCCAACCGCAAAGCGCATTCCGATCGCGCTTACCTACATCACCGGGATCGGCCCGAATATTGCAGGTCAGATCTGCACCGCTTTGAACATCGATCAGTCGCGCCGCATCAACCAGCTGAGCGACGCCGAAGTTCTGGCAATCCGCGAATACATCGATGCGAACCTGACGGTTGAAGGCGACCTGCGCCGCGAAGTCAGCATGAACATCAAGCGGCTCATGGATCTTGGCTGCTACCGTGGTCTGCGCCACCGCAAGGGCCTGCCGGTCCGCGGCCAGCGCACCCATACCAATGCCCGCACCCGCAAAGGCCCCGCAAAGGCCATTGCCGGCAAGAAGAAATAAGGGGCGGACATCATGGCACGCGATACAAAAGCATCCCGCACGAAGAAAAAAGAACGCAAGAACATCGCCGCTGGTGTGGCGCATGTGAACTCGTCG
>JANPKV010000171.1:0-10484 GCA_031426185.1 Rhodobacterales bacterium
TCGGCGACCTCATACTGGGCACCGCAATTGGGGCAAATCAGCCGCATCGTACCATTATCCAACCAGCTATCCCTGTACTTCGGCCCGGTTGTAACAACGATGCAGCACAACTCCAAGCATTTGTAGTTAACTTCTGCATCAATGAACCTTAGTGTCGCCGCCGCGCCAGCCTGCATCTGCCAAAGGATAAGATGCAAAGCCGGGTGGTGCAGGGGCAAGGAAGATCAACCGTGATCGTATTTGAAAACGTTGCCTACAATTACGGCGGTGGCGAACTCTTGTCCGAAGTGTCGTTGAAACTTGCCCCGGGCTCCTTTCATTTTCTGACCGGGCCATCGGGATCGGGAAAATCGACCTTTCTGAAACTGGCCTATGCGGAACTGCTTCCGACGTCGGGCCATGTGTCGCTTTTTGACCGCGAGGTGAAGTCGCTTGGCCGAGACGGCATCGCCCTGTCGCGCCGCAGGATCGGCGTGGTGCATCAGGATTGCCAGTTTCTCGATCACCTGCCGGTCACCGAAAACGTCACCTTGCCGTTGCAGGTCGCGGGGAAATCCGCACCGGCCCAGGATCTGACGGCACTGCTGGCCTGGGTCGGACTTGGTCATCTTGCCGATGCGCGCCCGCCGTCGTTGTCGGGCGGGGAACGCCAGCGCGCGGCGGTTGCCCGCGCGGTGATCATGGATCCCGACGTCATTCTTGCGGATGAGCCGACGGGCAACCTCGACTGGGACATGTCGGTAAGGTTGCTGACGCTGTTGCTGGAGTTGAACCGCATGGGCAAGACGATCCTTGTGGCCACCCATGACATGAACCTGATCCGCGCCGCCAAGGCCCAGGTTTCGGCGCGGGTGCTGCGAATCACGAACAGGCGCGTGCAACTGGCGGGGTCCGACCTGTGATTCAGCGCGTGATCGGCATGTTGGCAGGCGACAAGACCGCCGACCGCGTCGTGCCGCCTTCGGGCGCGACGGCCTGGCTGACCAGCTTCACCGCTGGCGCAATGGCGTTTCTGGCGGTCTTTGCGATGGCCTTGTCACTGGCCGCAGGGCGACTTGCCGATCGCTGGTCGGATGCGCTGGCGCGGACCGCCACGGTGCGAATCTCTGCCCCGGAGGGTCAGATGGACGCCCAGACCGAAGCCGTCCTGGCGGTGCTGAAGACGACCCCGGGGATCGCCGACGCGCGCGCCCTGGAGGATGACGAACAACGCCGGTTGCTGGCCCCCTGGTTCGGCCCGGACCTGCCGCTTGACGCGCTGAGCCTGCCGCGCCTGATCGAAGTGACCGAAGCCGATGCCGGATTTGATGCCGAAGGACTGCGCCTGCGCCTTGCAGCCGAGGCCCCGGGCGCGGTCCTTGATGACCACAGCCGCTGGCGGCGTCCGATGGTAGAGGCCGCGTCGCGGATGCGCCTTCTGGGGCTGCTGTCGATCGGCCTGATCGGGGCTGCAATGGCCGCAATGATCACGCTGGCGGCGGGGTCGGCGCTGTCGGCAAACCAGCAGGTGATCAAGGTGCTGCGGCTGGTGGGCGCGCAAGACACCTATATCGCGCGCGCCTTTGTGCGACGGTTTACGCTTCGTGCCGGGGTCGGGGCGCTGGCGGGGACGCTGCTGGGCATGATCGGCGTGGCGTTCCTGCCGCGGATGGATGCGGCGGGCGGATTTCTGACCGGGCTTGGTTTTCAGGGCATGGCATGGTTCCTACCGTTGATCCTGCCCGTGTTGGCCGCCGGCGTCGCATTTGCCGCAACGCGTTTTGCGGCACTTCGCAAGCTGAGGGAATTGACCTGATGTCGGTTTTTCGCTGGGTCCTGTCGGCCATTTTTATCATGCAGATGTATCTGGCGATGGCGGTGATCGCGGTCCTCTACCTGCCATGGGCCCTTGTGTCGCGCGGCGGTGCTATTGCGGCCTGTCACGCCTTTTGCCGCTGGGTAATCTGGACACTGCGCGTCCTGTGCGGCGTGAAATGCGAGGTTCGTGGCACGCCCCCGACGCATGAGGCTGTGGTTGCAGCCAAGCATCAAAGCTTTCTCGACATCATCATGATCTACCACGCCGTTCCGCGCGGGAAATTCATCATGAAGCGTGAACTGATGTTTGCGCCGATCCTGGGGCAATACGCGCTCAGGATCGGGTGTGTTCCGGTCAACCGAGGCAAGCGCGGTGCGGCTATTGCCAAGATGATGGCCGATGTCGCCAAGGGTCGGGCATTGCCGGGCCAGTTGATCATCTATCCGCAGGGGACCCGCGTTCCACCGGGCGACAAGCGCCCCTACAAGGTGGGCACAGGTCTTTTGTACGAACAGCTGGGCCAGCCTTGCGTGCCCGTCGCCACCAATGTCGGGCATTTCTGGCCCAAGCGGGGAATCATGCGGTATCCTGGTGTCGCGGTCGTCGAGTTCCTGCCCGAGATAGCACCTGGTCTTGCGGTACCCAAATTCATGGCGCGCCTGACGTCCGAGATCGAGGATGCATCGGACCGCTTGTCGGCAGAGGCCACAAGATAAGCACGTCGGCCCGGGCATCCCGACGGTTACAGTGACTAGGCGGCGTGGCGATCAGCTGATCGGGCAATCCGCGACAACGATGTTCAGCGCGATGCGCTGGTCGGGTCCGTAGTCGCGGCCTGACACGTTGATGAAAAGGGCGCCCGTTTCGGCACGAATGTCGCTTGGTGCAAGCGGCATGGTGGTGGCCTCGGTGTCGATGGCAACCGAGCGGAACAACGCACATTCCGTCTCGAACCGCAGGACATAGCCATTGAAGGTTGATGTGTAGAACTGCCCCAAGCCCATGGGATATGATAGCTCGATCCGGCTTGGCCCGATTTCAACCGTGACAGGAACGACCTCGAGTCCGCCGGTAAATCCTTCGGGGCCAAGGCCGAATTCGACACCTTGCCCGACCATGACGGTCCTGCCGCGCGCCTGCAGGTAGGGTTGGGCGGGATCGTCGTAGGTCAGAACCGTGAACGTGACCAGGCGGCCTTCAAGGGTTTCCTGTCCGAATGCGGGGTAGCTTGCCAGAACGACGGCCAGTGCCGCTGCAATCCCCCGAAACTGCGCCAAGGTCGGCATGTCAGGCAGCCAGACCCTTGGCCCCCATATCAAGAAACTTCTGCCGCCGTTCCTTGACCAAAACCTCGGGTTTCTTGCCCGACAGTTCTTTCAGCATCAGGTCGATGCCTTTGCCGACTGCCTCGATGGTGTCCTTGGCGGCGCGCTGTGCGCCACCCAACGGTTCCTTGATGATGCGGTCGATGACGCCCAGCTTTTGCAGATCCTGCGCCGTCAGACGCAGCGCCTCGGCCGCCTCGCGCATCTTTTCGGCGTCTTTCCACAGGATCGAGGCGCAGCCTTCGGGACTGATCACCGAATAGACCGAATGTTCCAGCATCGCGACCCGGTTGGCGGTGGCAAAGGCGACGGCGCCGCCTGATCCGCCCTCGCCGATCACCACGGAAATCAGCGGCACGCCGATTTCAAGGCATTTGGCGGTGGACCGGGCGATGGCCTCGGCCTGGCCGCGTTCTTCTGCACCCTTGCCAGGATAGGCGCCGGGCGTGTCGACCAGCGTGATCACCGGCAGCCCGAACCGGTGCGCGATGTCCATCAGCCGGATCGCCTTGCGGTAGCCTTCCGGGCGCGCCATGCCGAAATTGCGCTCGATCCGTGTTTTGGTGTCGTTGCCCTTTTCGTGGCCGATCACCATCACGGGCGTGTCGTTGAAGCGGGCAAGGCCGCCCATCACTGCGTGATCCTCGGCAAAGTTGCGATCGCCCGCCAGCGGGGTGAATTCCACGAACAGCGCGTCGATGTAGTCCTTGCAATGCGGGCGGTCGGGATGGCGCGCAACCTGGCATTTCTGCCATGGCGTCAGGTTCTTGTAGAGGTCGCGCAGCGCGGTCTCTGCCTTGCGATCCAGCGCCTCGGCCTCGCGGCCCACATCCATGCCGGAGCCTGCACGCGCCATCGCGCGCAGTTCTTCGGCCTTGCCCTCGATCTCGGCCAGAGGCTTTTCGAATTCGAGGTAGTTCATGGACATCTCCATCGAGGGGCGGCACCCTGTATGGCCGCGCCTTGAGAAAAGTGCAACCGCCAGCATCCCCGGCCCGTCGCGGCTTTGGCGTTGCGCCGGTTCGCCGGCACGGTTTAGCCTGCCACGAAGGAACCTGAGGTTACAGACGCGTGCGACTTTTTCTTGCCAATGACACATCGACCGCGCCGCATGCCGGATGCAAGGCCGTGATGCGGTCGTTGCGGGCGGCTTTGGCGGGCGTGCCGGATCTGGAGGTTACGGGCACGCATTTTGTCGGGACCATCGAGTTGGACGAGCGCGCCTTTGCCGAGGCCGACGCGGTCATGATCAACGGCGAGGGCACGATCCACCATTCGGGGCATCGGGCGCGGTACCTCATGGCGATGATCGAAGAGGCCAAGCGGCGGGGCAAGCGCGTGATGCTGGTCAATGCCCTGTTCCAGCAATACGACTGCAGCAGCGATGATCTGCTGGCGGGGCTCGCCCTCTTGGCGGTCCGCGAGCCGCGCAGTGCCGCCTTTGCCCGCCGCTATGGCGGCCAACCGCACGTCTTGCTTGATTCCGCTGCTGATCCCGTCTTTCTGGCTTCCGGCGTGGCGCGGCGGCTGAAGGATGGAACCGTCATCGGCGGCGCCCACAAGGACGGCCTGCTGAAGCGCCCTTTTGCCGGACTGCAGGGCGACCGGCTGCGGATGGGCGATGCCTCGTTCGAGGATATCGTGGCGACCTTGCGCAATGCCGAGATCTATATGACCGGACAACATCACGGGGTCTATGCGGCTGCCCTTGCGGGTTGTCCCTTTGTCGCGACGCCGTCAAACAGCCACAAGATCGAGTCCTTCGTCGAATGGACCGGCCTGCCGCTGCCGGTTTGCCTGCGACAGGACGAAATCAGGCCCGCCATGGCGTTTGCGCTGCGCAACCGGTCGATGTTTGCGGAGCTGCAGGAGTTCATGCGGCAGCAATCCGTGTTGACGTCCGCCATGATCGCCGGGGCGTTGCGATAACCGGCTGAACGAGGCGCCCCGAAACAGCAGCGCCCCGCAGCTTTCGCTACGGGGCGTGCATCCTCCCCTGAGTGCTGCACGGGGCCTCCCGTCCCGGATGTGCAGCGCGGGTATTCTTTGCAAACTGCCTGATTAATGGCCGTTGGTCGCGGGAGATTGCCCCCGATTCCGGCGGTGTGTCAACAACTGCTATTTTACCTTTTGGTCAACTCCGACTGGCGGACAATGACCTCGGCCTGCTTGATGGAGGCGATGTCCACAAGGCGGCCCTTGTAGACGGTGGCCCCCTCGCCACGCGCCTTGGCATCGGCCATTGCGACCAGGATTTCGCGGGCCTCGGCCACCGCTGCCTCACTGGGGGTAAAGACCTCGTTGGCAAGCGCCACCTGCTTGGGGTGGATTGCCCATTTGCCGACCATCCCCAGCGTCGCCACACGACGCGCCTGCGCGCGGAACCCTTCGTCATCGGCGAAATCGCCGAATGGCCCATCCACCGGCAGAACGCCGTGGGTCCGGCACGCCGCGACGATCGCCGCCTGCGCCCAATGCCAGGGGTCCGACCAGTGGCGATTGCCGTCCTGAAGCATGTAATAGTTCTCCTGGGTGCCGCCGATGCCCGTCGTCTGCATCCCCATGCTGGCGGCAAAGTCCGCCGCCCCAAGGCTCATGGCCTGCAGACGCGGGCTGGAGGCGGCAATCTCCTCGACATGGGCAATCCCGGCGGCAGATTCGATGATGACTTCAAAGCCCACAGGCTTGGTGCGACCCATGGCCCGTTCGACCGCCGTGACCAGCGCGTCGACGGCGTAGACGTCGGCCGCGCAGCCGACCTTGGGGATCATGATGAGGTCAAGCCGTTCGCTGCCCTGTTCCAGAAGGTCGACCACGTCGCGGTACCACCAGCCGGTATCAAGCCCGTTGATCCGCACCGACAGGGTCTTGTTACCCCAATCGACATTGTGCGTGGCCGCGATCACGTTGGCCCTTGCCGCAGCCTTGTCTGACGGTGCGACCGAGTCCTCGAGGTCGATATTGATCACATCCGCCGCAGATGTGGCCATCTTTTCGAAAAGTGCCGGGCGAGATCCGGGGCCAAACAGCTGGCACCGGTTCGGGCGGGCTGGCGGGGCGGGTTGGGGGCGAAAGCTCATCTGGACCTCAATGCGTTCGGAAAGCGGGTTCGGGTTATGTGGATTGCGCAGGTGATGCCCTTTCCCGATAGGTTCTTGCCCCGCAATCCGCAAGCCGAAGGCGCAGCCGACGGGTCGCTGCGCGGTCGGGGAGGCCGTGTCTGGCGCAGAGCTTTGCAATGGCGCAAGCGTCCCGGCGGCGCTGTTGACGGCAGAAGCTGCACTCGTGGACCTTGACGGGCCGCCGCTTCTGGCCGAAGACCGCATCCACCCGCTGACGTTTCATGCAAGCGGGATCCACGCACCGACGCCACAGCTTTGGGGACGACCATGACCCGCACCGTCTATGTAAACGGCCAGTATCTGCCCGAGGATCAGGCCAGCGTGTCGATCTTTGACCGCGGTTTTCTGATGGCGGACGGCGTTTATGAGGTCGCATCCGTGCTTGATGGTAAACTGATCGACTTTGCCGGCCACGGCCTCCGGCTGCAACGGTCGCTGGACGCGCTGGAGATCACAAATCCGATCACCACAGACGCGCTGGCCGACATGTTCCGCGAACTTGTGCGCCTGAACGGTGTCGATCAGGGCATGATCTATCTGCAGATCACGCGCGGCAATCCCGGGGATCGATCCTTTGTGTTCCCCGATGCCTCGCTGCCGCCTACTGTCATCGCCTTTACCCAGAACGTGCCGAACCTAGCCGACGCGCCCGCAGCCCAGACCGGGTTCAAGGTGATCAGCATTCCCGACCTGCGCTGGGGCCGGGTGGACATCAAGACGACACAGCTTTTGTACCCGTCGATGGGCAAGATGATGGCCAAGAAATCGGGCTGCGATGACAGCTGGTTTGTCGACGACGATGGCGGCATTACCGAAGGCACGTCAAACAACGCCTATATCGTCAAGGGCAACAAGATCATTACGCGCCAGCTGTCGACGGACATCCTGCACGGGATCACCCGCGCCTCTGTCCTGCGCTTCGCCGTCGAAGCGCAGTTCGAGGTCGAGGAGCGCCCCTTTACCGTCGCCGAAGCACAGGCGGCGGATGAGGCGTTCTCGACTGCGGCGTCCATCTTCGTGATGCCGGTAGTGGAGATCGACGGCATCAAGATCGGCAGCGGCAAGCCCGGGCCGGTGGCCAAGCGTCTGCGCGAGTTGTACATCGACGAGATGCGCAAGACCGCGATCTGACCTCAGGCAGTTTCCGCCGCGGCCAGCGCGTCCCAAAGGTGTGGTACCAGCCGCAGCGCCCATGACGTCTGGCTTTGTGCATCGCTGACAAGGTCGTTGCGGATCTCGATCAGGGTGTTCAGGCGACCCGTCTGCAGCGCGTGCTGGTCGATGGAATCGCCGGGCAGATGCCCTGCATAGGGTTCGTTGTCGCCGACACACAGATCAGGGTCACGCGCCAGCGCCTGCAAAAGCGGCAGGGACAATTCAGGCCCGAGGTGGCTGTAAAGGACACCGACATGCCACGGGCGGGGGGCGCGCCCGTTGAGCTGGCGCGTGAACGAGTGCACCGCAAGCAGCACGCTATCCGGCTGGCGCGCCATCAAGCTTCCCAGTGCCGCGTGATAGGGATCGTAAAGCCGCGCCTTGCGGGCGGCCATGTCGTCCGGGGTGATGTGCCGGTTGCCCGGGATGATGGTCCCGTCATAAAGCTGCATGACAAGCGTCGGATCATCCTTGCCGCGGTTGAGATCGATCACGAGGCGGCTGAATTGCGACAGGATCACCGGACTGTCCAGCGCCTCGCCCAGCGCCAGCGCAAGGCCGGCTGCGCCGACATCCCACGCGATATGGCGCGCCATATCCTGTGGCGCGATGCCCAGATCGCCCCCGTTCACCCAGTCGGGGACCGCATTGGACGCATGATCACAGCTGACAACCCAGCGACCGGGACGATCCTTGCCTATGATGTCGACCGCCAAACCGACCTCCGTGGCTGCGTATATGCCTGCAATATCCATCCCCGTAGCCAAGGTCCATCCTGCGGCGTGCTGTTGCCCGATCCGGCCACTTTGACGGCGCTGTAAGTTAGCGCAAACGGCGCGGTTGCCCCGCCATTCCAATTGCGCCATAACGCCCTCTGCCAAGAGACGCAAAAATTGCAAGAAGGACTCCCCACATGAAACGCCTTCGGAATGTGAAGATTGTGGCAACGCTTGGCCCTGCCTCAAGCACCTACGAAATGATCCGCGCGCTGTTCGATGCCGGCGCGGATGTTTTCCGGCTGAACATGAGCCACGGTACGCATGACGATATTCGCAAACGCCACGTCATCATCCGCAAGGTGGAGGCCGACACCGGCCGCCCGATCGGCATTCTTGCCGACCTGCAGGGCCCGAAACTGCGCGTCGGCGTGTTTGCCAACCCGTCCGAAGAACTGGTCGAAGGCGCCAAGTTCCGCATGGATCTGTCGCCCAAGCCCGGCGACGCAACCCGCGTGAACCTGCCCCACCCTGAGATTTTTGCGGCCCTTGAACCGGGGGCATCGCTGTTGGTCAATGATGGCAAGATCAGGCTTCTGGTCGATACCTGCGGCAAGGATTTTGCGAACTGCACCGTGCAGGTCGGTGGCACGATCTCCAACCGCAAGGGCGTCAACGTGCCCGACGTCGTGCTGCCGGTTGCGGCGCTGTCCGAAAAGGACCGCGTCGATCTGGAATTTGCCTGCGAGCTGGGCGTCGACTGGCTGGCACTGTCGTTCGTGCAGCGGCCCGAGGACGTGATCGAGGCGCGGCACCTGGCCAAGGGGCGCGCCGCGATCCTGTCCAAGATCGAAAAACCCGCTGCGGTGAAAGCCTATGACGCGATCCTGCAGGTTTCGGACGGCATCATGGTCGCGCGCGGCGATCTTGGGGTGGAGCTGCCCGTCTATTCCGTGCCGCCGATCCAGAAACGTCTGGTCCGGGGCGCGCGTGCAGCGGCCAAACCGGTGATCGTGGCGACGCAGATGCTGGAATCGATGATCGAAAGCCCGGTGCCGACGCGGGCCGAAGTGTCGGACGTGGCGACCGCGATCTACGAAGGCGCGGATGCCGTCATGTTGTCGGCAGAATCAGCCGCCGGCAAGTACCCCATCGAAGCCGTGACGACGATGCACAACGTGGCCATGTCCGTCGAAAGGGACCCGACCTATCAGCAGATCATCGAGGCCAGCCGCGTGATCCTGCGCGAAACCATCGCCGACGGGATCGTGGCGGCAGCACGCGAAATCGCCGAGGCGACCAATATCAAGGCGATCTGCTGCTTCAGCCAGACGGGTACTACGGCCAGCCTTGTCGCGCGCGAACGTCCCCGCGTGCCGATCATCGCGATGACGCCCCTGATGTCATCGGCCCGGCGCATGGCGCTGACCTGGGGGGCCTATTGCGTCATCACCGAACCGCAGGACCGGTTCAAGGGTGCGGTCATCGCAGCGATCAAGGCGGCGCGCGATCACGGGTTTGCAACTGAGGAAGATCAGATCGTGGTCACCGCAGGTGTGCCTTTCAACGTCAAAGGCACAACAAACATTTTGCGTGTGGCGCCCTGCGACGAAAGGTTGATTTCTCGCGTGGAGCCCGAGTAACCTTTTCGTGACGGATCGCGGAGGTGTTTAGGCTTGGATACTGATCTTTATTTGACGCTTGGAATTATCCTTGGCTTGCTGACCTTGCCATCGCTTATGAACGCGTGGACCGAAGGTCGGCCGCCCCGTGTCGGCGCAATTTTCCTGATGGTGTCGATCATCCTCATTGCCGTCGCGCTGACACAGCGGCCATCCGGTTATTCGCTTGGCGAAATCCCCAATGCGATGCTCAAGGTGTTCAGTCGGCTGACCAACTAGCCGGCGCGACCGATCTTCCCCCTTGCGCCTTTGAATGGCGCCGCCTATGAGAACGCCTTCTTACCCGCATGGCCGGCCAAAGTGGCATGCCGAGTCGTGCCTGAAACCACGGAGATGGAAATGCCCAAGATGAAGACCAAGTCGGCGGCCAAGAAGCGTTTCAGCTTCACGGCCTCCGGTAGGGCCAAAGCTGGCGTTGCCGGCAAGCGGCACGGCATGATCAAGCGGACGACCAAATTCATTCGCGATGCTTCTGGCACGATGCTGCTGTCCGCCTCGGACACCAAGATCGTCAAGAAGTACATGCCCTACGACCGGTAAGGAGAGCACCAGATGTCCCGCGTCAAATCCGGTGTGGTCACCCATGCCCGTCACCGCAAGGTGATCAAGGCTGCGAAAGGCTATTACGCCGCACGCAGCACCAACTTCCGCACGGCCACGCAGGCCGTCGACAAGGCCCAGCAATA
>JANPKV010000172.1:0-9970 GCA_031426185.1 Rhodobacterales bacterium
ATCGGGCGGCTCCGCCATTGGGTTTGGCGCGACCATAGCCGATCCGGGCATGGGAACAAGGTTGCCGGGCGGCCCCCCCGAAAAAAGTGGCGGTCCGTGCGAATGACCGCCGCGGACCGCCAAGGGAGACGTCGTCAGGTCAGTCTGGTGTCAGGCGACCTTTTCCAGTTGCACATCCGGGCTGATACCCAAGGCCCGCACGACTTCGCGCGTCAGGTCCGGGCGGTTCAGCGTGTAAAAGTGCAAATCCTCGACCCCGCCCTGGATCAGCTTGTCGCACAGGGCGGTGCATTGCGTCAGGGCCAGCAGCTCTTCGCGCCCGTCGCGGGCGGCGGTGGCAAAGGCCTCGTCCAGCTTTGCGGGAACGCGCGTGCCGCACCGGGCGGCGAACTTCTTGGCGCCCGACCAGCTGGTGATGGGCAGGATCCCGGGAATGATCGGCGCGGTGATCCCTGCAATGAAGCAGGCGTCGCGGAACCGGAAGAAGGTGTCCGCGTCAAAGAAGAACTGGGTGATGGCAGAAGTTGCGCCTGCGTCGATCTTGCGCTTGAGCCAGGTCACGTCCGCCCCTGCCCGCACGGCGTCGGGGTGCTGTTCGGGATAGGCACCGACGCGGATCTTGAATTTGCCGGTCCTGGCCAGCGCCGCCACCAGATCGACCGATGAGGCAAAACCGTCAGGATGGGCTTCGAACCGGCTTGCTCCCTGCGGAGCATCGCCGCGCAAGGCAACAATCTCGGTGACGCCCGCAGCGGCATAACCCTCTGCAATCGCCATCGTTTCCCGACGGGTGGCGTCCACACAGGTCAGGTGTGCCGCGACATTCAGCCCGTAATTCTGCCCGATCGCCGTCACCGCTTCATGGGTCAGTTTGCGGGTAGTCCCCCCTGCCCCATAGGTCACCGACACGAAATCGGGGCGCAGGGGTGCCAGCGCCTGCACGGTTTCCCAAAGCCGGAAGGACGCATCCAGGGTCTGCGGCGGAAAGAATTCAAAGCTGATGCGGGGCGGTTTTGTCATGGCGGTCACCTTATGTCTGACCCTCTTGTCGCAAATCCATCGATGTGAGACAAATTCATAATACTCACCATCTTTATGAGGTTGACCACATGTACATCGAGCTTCGCCACTTGCGGACGATCCGCGCCGTGCATCAGGCCGGGGGCCTCGGCCGGGCTGCCGAGATGCTGAACATGACGCAATCGGCGCTCAGCCATCAGGTGGCGGGGCTGGAGGATCAGGCGGGCATGGAATTGTTCGTGCGGCGGTCCAAGCCGATGACGCTGTCAGCCGCCGGCATCCGGATGCTGCGGGCGGCCGAACGCATCCTGCCCGAGATCGACGCGATGGAGGAGGAATTCCGCAACCTGCGCTCCGGCAAGACGGGAAGGCTGCATATCGCGATCCAGTGCCACGCCTGTTTCGACTGGCTGTTCCCGGTGCTGGAGCAGTTCCGCCATGCCTGGCCGGAGGTCGATGTCGACATCCGGGCGGGCCTGGCCTTTGACAGCTTTCCCGCGCTGGCGCGGGAGGAAGTGGATCTGGTGATTTCCTCCAACCCCGAACCCGTTCCGGGCATCGTGGCCAATCCGCTGTTCGATTATGCGCCCACCTTTGTGGCATCGTCGCAGAACCCGCTATCGGCCAAGACCATGATCGAGGCCGAGGATTTGCGCGACCAGGTGCTGATCACCTATCCCGTCGGACGCGACAAGCTGGACGTCTTCACCGACCTTCTGACCCCTGCCAAGGTGGAACCGCGCGGGCAAAGGCAGGTCGAACTTACGGCGGTGATCCTGATGCTGGTGGCGTCAAACAGGGGGGTAGCAGTGCTGCCCGACTGGGTGATCCGGGATGTGCGGTGCAATGCGGATTACGTGACGCGCCCGCTGGCGCCGGGCAATGTCACGCGCCGGTTGTTCGCCTGCACGCGGGAGGAAGATGCCGCGCGGCCCTATATGGCGCATTTCCTGCGGTTGGGCAGAAGCGAGCCGGTAAAGCTGCAGCGGGGGTGAGGGGATCGTTGGGGATTACGGGGCAGTAAGGCGTGGGAACAGACGGCCCCCCTCACCCCGAGTTTTCCATCGCGATCCCCACATTGCTGACCAAGAGCGCCTTGCCCGACATCTCGTTGCCGGCCAGTTGCATCGCGAACCGCTCCAGATCGCGCCGCCGCACGTCTGCCAGCGTATCCGCGATGAGGTTATCGCCCGACCCCAGCTTGCGCAGCACATCCGCGCCCATCTGGATGGCGCTCTCATAGGTCTCGCGGATCGGGTCGACGGCACCTGCCTTGATGAGCGCAATGGCGTGGCGGCGGTCGAAAGCGCGGGCGAAGACGGGGACCAGCGGGCAGACCTCGTGCAGAAGATGCGCGATGCGCGTCGCGGCCCCCTGATTGTCGACGGCGATGACGACGGCGCGGGCCCGCATCGCCCCGGCGGCGCGCAGAGTATCAAGGCGCGTGCCGTCCCCAAAATAGACCTTGAAGCCGAAGGTCTGCGCAGTGCGGATCATTTCGGGGTCGCTGTCGATGATCGAGAGGCAGTGGCCGGTGGACAAGAGCGGCTGGCTGACGACCTGGCCGAACCGCCCGAACCCGATCAGCAGGACCGCGTCGCCGTCGTCCTCGGGCGCCTGCAACCCTTCGGTCGAGACCACGGGCTTGGGCATGAAACGGTCGTGGATGGCAAGGTATAGGGGCGTCATCACCATCGACAGGATGATGACGGCGGTGAGGACAGCGTTTTCCTCGGTGTTGATCAGGCCGACGGACAGTGCTGCGGAATAAAGCACAAAGGCGAACTCGCCGCCCTGGGCCATCAGGACCAGACGTTCGACGGCTTCGCGGTGGCTGGCCTTGAACAGGCGGGCAAGGGCATAGATCGCAAGCATTTTCAGGGCTGTCAGCGCGACGACCGAAATCAGGATCAGCCGCCAGTTGTCCCAGACGACGGCAAGGTCGAGCGCCATCCCCACGGCAAGAAAGAACAGCCCGAGAAGAAGGCCGCGGAATGGCTCCACGTCAGTTTCCAGCTGATGGCGGTAAGAGGATTCCGACAGCAGGACCCCGGCGAGAAAGGCCCCCATCGCGGCGGACAGCCCACCGATCTGCATCCACAGCGCGGCACCAAGGACGATCAGCAGGGCGGCGGCGGTCATGACTTCACGGGCGCGAGACGCGGCCAGCAGCGAAAACACCGGGTTGATCAGGTAGCGCCCTGCCAGCACGAGGGCGGCGATGGCGCCCAGTCCGATGCCCACGCCCAAGGCACGGTCGGCCAGGGTGACCGTTTCCGCACCGGGCGCGAGAAAGGCCACCAGCGCCAGCAGCGGAACGATCGCAAGGTCCTCCAGCAGCAGGATCGACACGATGCGCTGGCCCTTGGGGGCGGTCAGATCGCCGCGCTCCTCCAGGGTCTGCATGACGATTGCGGTGGAGGTCAGCACAAACCCGGTCCCGGCGACAAGCGAGGGGGCAAAAGGATAGCCAAGGGCAAGGCCGACAAGCGACAGCAGCGCCATGCAGACCAACACCTGCGCAAGGCCGAGGCCAAAGATGTCGCGGCGCATCGCCCAAAGTTTGGAGGGGCGCATCTCCAGCCCGATGATGAAAAGAAACATCACGACGCCAAGTTCGGCCACGTGCAAAATCGACATCGGGTCAGAGAAAAGCGCGAGCCCGTAGGGGCCGATGGCAAGACCGGCGGCAAGATAGCCGAGGATGGAACCAAGGCCGAGCCGCTTGAACAAGGGCACCGCGATCACGGCAGCCCCCAGCAGTGTCACGATGGCACCGAGGTCGACGCCGGCAGATTCCGTGGCCATTCGGGGCCCCTTTTGCGTGTTGTGAAGGCCAGATTGGCGGTCACCCGGCAGGATGGCAAGGCAGCGTGACCCGGGCACGCGGCGTTGCAGACAGACGTGTCGCAGAATTCTGTGGATATGCCGGATTAGCGCGCAGTTTCGTCAAAATCCCCATTGACTGGCAGGCGTCGGGGTCAATCCTTGGTCAAGCGTCACGAGGATTTCATGCGCGCAGGATTTGGACGTCTGGCAATTGCCGTTTTACTGCTGCTGGCACCCGCGCCTGCCGCGATGGCGGAACGCGTCTGGGCGCTGGTATCGGTGTCGCAACAAACGATGAAAGTCTATCACGAGAACCGGCTTTTGTACCAATGGCCGGTCTCGACCGCGAAGGCGGGAAAGATCACGCCGACGGGGCGGTTCACGCCGGAGTTCCTGTCGAAAAACCACCGCTCGAGCCTTTACAACAACGCGCCGATGCCATTCGCGATCTTTTATGACGGGCATTACGCGATCCACGGCACCGACCAGATCAAGCGGCTTGGGGCGCCGGCCTCGAACGGGTGTGTGCGGCTGCATCCCGACAATGCACGCATCCTGTTCGGGATGGTCAAGGCGGAAGGGATGGAAAACATGCGGATCGAAATCGTGAACTAGCGCGCGGCCACGCTAGCCGCGCGACCGCAGGTTTTTCATGTTGGCACGACCGCGGGTGGTCGTCAGGTCATGCAGAAGCATTCCGATCAGGGCCGCCGCCGCGAAAAGCGCGCCGTCACCCACGAACTGCCCCGCCGCGACCAGCGAAGTTCCCGGAGAAAACCCGGAAAGCCCCCAGCCAAGCCCGAAGATCAGGCTTCCCGCGATCAGCCGGGCGTCAAGGGTGTCGGTGCTTGCTGCGCTGCCTGCGGTTGCAGGCTGCCCGCGTCTGTGCAGAATGACGCCCACAAAGGTAACCGCCACCGCCGCAACCAGCGCCAGGCCGAAAGTTGGGTCCCACCCAGCACCCGGGCGCAGGAAGGCCTGGACCTGCGCGGGATCAGCCATGCCCGACAGCACCAGACCGATCCCGCAGACCAGTCCACATGCAAGCGCCGCCAGCCGGATCATGTCGGCACCGTGACGGCGGAAAACCAGCCGATCGCGGCCGCGCCCAGCGCCCCGCCCAGAAACAGGCAGACCACCGCGACCAGCGCGCGCTTTGACGGCCGCGCCAGGCCCAGGATCACCTGGCCGCTGATGCCGGTGCCACCAAGACGCGCGCCGAAACCTGCAAGCAACCCCGCCACCAGGACCAGCGTCAGGCTGCCTGCATCCGCCGCTGCAGGCGCTGGCGCCCAAAGTTGCCATAGGGTTGGCGCCAGCACCAGCCCCGCCAGAAAGGCGATGTTCGCGGCGGCCGGTCCTTCGTTGCCGCCCAGAAGGCTGCCAAGCATGTCGGACAGGTTCATGCTCCGCCCCGTCAATATCAAGAGAAGCGCGGCAGCAAGGCCGACAAGGCCGCCTCCGATCACGGCACCCCCTTGCGCAGTCTGCACCCAGTCAAAGATCATGCGGCCCCTCCCCGTTTCTTCCCGGCAGATCACAGCATGACTGTTTGCGCGCGCCGATCAAGCCAAAGCGCGCGCGCACTTTGCCGGTGGTGGTCCGGCGGCACTTCACTTCGCGGTGGCGCGCGTGTATGCCCGCCCGTGTTCTTGCTACCCCCCAGGGCTATTGCGACAGCCGAAAACCGACCGGAGTGACGCCGATGCAGACCAGTGCCAACCTCAACCTGATGATGAAGACCGCGCGCAAGGCGGGGCGGTCGCTGGTCAAGGATTTCCGCGAGGTGGAAAACCTGCAGGTGTCGACAAAGGGACCCGGCGACTTTGTCAGCAAAGCCGACCGCGAGGCAGAGCGGATCATCAAGACCGATCTGATGGAAGCGCGGCCAAGCTATGGCTGGCTTGGCGAAGAGACCGGAGGGGGCGCAGGCGAGGACCCGACGCGACGCTGGATCGTGGACCCCTTGGATGGGACCACGAATTTCCTGCACGGCATGCCGCATTGGTCGATCTCCATCGCGCTGGAGCACAAGGGCGAGATCGTGTCGGGCATCGTCTACGACCCGGCCAAGGACGAGATGTTCTGGGCTGAAAAAGGGGCCGGCTGCTGGCTGAACGATACCAAGCGGATGCGGGTATCGGGGCGCAGGGTGATGTCGGAGGCGGTGTTCGCGACAGGCGTGCCGTTCGGGGCCAAAGCCACGCTTCCCCTGATGATCCAGGATTTGTCTCGCCTCATGCCGGTCTGTGCGGGTCTGCGGCGCTGGGGGTCGGCAGCGCTTGATCTGGCATATGTCGCGGCAGGACGGTTCGACGGCTACTGGGAGCGCGAGTTGCAGACCTGGGACATTGCAGCGGGCATCTTGTTGGTGCGCGAGGCGGGCGGCATCGTGCGCGGCATCGGTGAGGGCGATCCGTTGGTGACGGGCCATGTGATCGCGTCGAACGACAATCTGGCAGAGCCTTTTCGCAAGGCCATCGTCGGGGCCTGATGGTCAGGGACATGACCGCAGTTGCCTCGTTGCGCTAGCGTCGGGGCACCCTGGGGACGGAGGACTTGCCCAGCTTGTACTCCGCATCCGGGTGTGGCGGATGGCCACCGGTCTTTTGCCAATAGTCACTTGCCCCGCGGCGCAGCCAAGCCGGGATCGTCAGGATTAGTCCGGCGACAAAACCGCCGACATGTGCCCAATAGGCGACGCCGCCCAGATCGGTGGGTGTGGAGACGCCCGAGAATATCTGCGTGGCAAGCCAGACACCCAGCACGATCCAGGCCGGAATCGGAAAGATCCGGAAGATGATGATGAAGATGAACAGCACATCGACGCGGGCCTTGGGGAAAAGCAGCAGATAGCCGCCCATGACGCCTGCGATGGCCCCCGACGCGCCCACCATCGGGATGCCCGATTGCAGGTCCAGCACCGATTGCGCGGCCGCCGCCCCCACACCCGAAGCAAGGTAGAAGGCCAGAAAACCCGCATGTCCCATCTCGTCTTCGAGATTGTCGCCGAAGATCCAGAGAAACAGCATGTTGCCCGCCAGATGCAGCCACCCGCCATGCAGGAACATTGATGTGATCAACGTCTCGTATCCCTGTCCTGCCATGATGCGCGCCGGGACAAGGCCCCAGTCGTAGATGAACTGGTCGATGCCGCGATCCGACAGGGTCGTGAAATAGGACAGGAACACCCCGATATTGATCGCGATCAACAAGATGGTGACAATGGGCAGGCGCCCGGAGGGGTTATGATCGCGGATCGGAAACATCGCCGTCCACCCTTGCCGAATGGTCGCAAGGGGTCAAGACGACTTTCAGGCAGGTCTGGCTGACATCATCGTCAGGTCTGGCCGACCTCTGCCAGCAGTTGGGCATTGCCGCCGGACGCCGTGGTATCGATGCAGATGTGGCGGTGTACAAGCGCGTGGGCGGCGTCCGGCATGTCGCAGATCAGCGGCAGGATCGGACCCTTGCGGGCGGCCAGCGCCTGCGCCCGGGCGCGCGCCCCCTCGACATCGCCCCACCAGATCGCGCCGGAAAACCCGTCGAGCCGGCCCAGCGCGAGTGGCGACAGGCCCGCGGCGTCGACGGCTTGCCCCTCCATGGCGCGGACGGCTTCGGCCTGGGCCCGGGCGGCGTCCGTGCCGGGACCAAGGCAGAGGACCGGCAGGCGGGCGCTGGCGGTCAGGCGATTGGATTCGCCGGTGGGGCCCGGCAGGACCTGGGCCTTGATCTCGGTCGCGGGATGCGCGGATGTCGCGGTCACGGCCGGCATCAGGGCACGGGCGATATTAGCTTCGGGCAGATTGGGATCATTGGCCGTCGAGTGGGGCGCGGCGCAGGTCACGAACCGGCGCAGGTAGTCCGGGCCGCCTGCCTTTGGGCCGGTGCCGGACAACCCTTCGCCACCAAAGGGCTGGCTGCCGACGACAGCGCCGATCTGGTTGCGGTTGACATAGATGTTGCCGACCTGAAGCGCGTCGACGACCGCCTGCACCCGGTCGTCGATGCGGGTGTGCAGACCGAAGGTCAACCCGTAGCCGGTGGCGTTGACGGCCTGCACGACCCTCATCTCGTCGCCTGCCTTGAAGGTCGCGACGTGAAGGACCGGACCAAAGATCTCGCGCGGCATGTCGGCAATGCCTTTGACCCGGATCACTGTGGGGGCGATGAAGGTGCCGCCATCCGGGGCCTGCATTTCCTTTATCACCCGCCCCTCGGCGCGGGCGGCGGTGATGTAGTCGCGGATGTTGGATTGCGCCCCGGCATCGATCAGGGGGCCGACATCGGTTGCAAGGTCCCACGGATCGCCCAAGGCAAGTTCATCCATCGCGCCGAACAGCATGTCGCTGACGGTGCGGGCGATGTCTTCCTGAAGGTAAAGGCAGCGCAGGGCCGAACAGCGCTGTCCGGCGGATTGAAAGGCGGATGCGAGGATGTCGCGCACGGCCTGCTCGGGCAGTGCCGTGCTGTCCACCAGCATGGCGTTGAGGCCACCAGTCTCGGCGATCAGGGGGGCGGCGGGGTCCAGGTGTTCGGCCATCGAGCGACGGATCCGCAAGGCGGTTTCGGTCGATCCGGTAAAGGCCACACCCTTGATCCGCGCGTCACTGGTCAGCATCGCACCGACCGCCCCATTGCCCGGCAAAAGCTGCAGGGCGGTGGCCGGAACGCCAGCCGTGAGGAGAAGGTCGGTTGCAAAGGTGGCGATCAGCGGGGTTTGTTCGGCGGGTTTGGCGATCACTGCGTTGCCCGCGGCAAGGGCGGCGGCGATCTGGCCGGTGAAGATCGCAAGCGGGAAGTTCCAGGGCGAGATGCAGGCAAAGATGCCGCGCGCAGGGTCGGTCAGCGACACCGCGCCATCGGCGTAATAGCGCAGAAAATCCACCGCCTCGCGCAATTCGCCCACGGCATCCGCCAGCGTCTTGCCCGCCTCGCGCGCCAAAAGTGCGAATATCGCGCCGAAGTTTTCCTCGTACAGGTCGGCGGCGCGGCGGAGGGTCTCGGCGCGTTCCAGGGCGGTGGCACCCCACGGCGCGGCGGCGGCCAGCGCGGTGTCGGCATCGACAGCCGAGGATGTGACGACGTGGCCCACCAGCGCACCGGTGGCAGGGTTGGCGACGCCGAGGCGCTTGTCGCCTGCGACGGTGCCTGCCAGGCGCGGGCCGCCTTCGAAGATGTGCGCGGCAAAGGGGCCACGGGCATCCTTGATCTCGGCAAGGTCGGCGGCGTCGGTCACGTCCCAGCCAGTGGCATTCCTGCGCGCGCCGAACAGGGCCGGCCCTGCCGGGATCGCGGGATTGGCGAGGGCGGTCAGCTTTTCCATCGCCGTCAGCGGGCAGGCGGCAACCACGGCGGGCGGCACGTCGGCATCGACGATCTGGTTCACAAAGGACGAGTTCGCGCCGTTTTCCAGCAGGCGGCGCACAAGATAGGCCAGAAGGTCGCGATGCGCGCCGACGGGGGCATAGATGCGGCAGCGGGTGGCGTGGTCGTCATGCACGATGTCGTGCAGGCGTTCGCCCATCCCGTGCAGGCGCTGGAATTCATACCGCGTCTTGTCGGTGGCCATGTCCAGGATGGCGGCCACGGTATGGGCGTTGTGTGTGGCGAACTGCGGATAGATGCGGTCGGTCATCCCCAGCAGTTTGTGCGCGCAGGCGATGTAGCTGACATCGGTCGCCTGCTTGCGGGTAAAGACCGGAAACGAGGCCAGCCCAAGCACTTGCGCGCGTTTGACCTCGGCGTCCCAGTAGGCGCCCTTGACGAGGCGGACCATGATCTTGCGATCCAGGCGTTGGCTCAAGGCGTAAAGCCAGTCGATCACGGCCCCTGCCCTGCGCCCGTAAGCCTGCACGACCACGCCAAAGCCATCCCAGCCGCGCAGGGCGGGATCAGACAACACCTGTTCGATGACCTCCAGCGACAGGGCAAGGCGGTCGGCCTCTTCGGCGTCAATGTTGAAACCCAGACCCGCAGCCTTGGCAAGGCCAGCAAGCGCGCGCACGCGGGGAACCAGTTCCTCCATCACGCGGGCGCGTTTGGCGACCTCGTAGCGCGGATGCAGGGCGCTCAGCTTCACCGAAATGCCGGGATTGGTGCGGATGTCGCCGGTGGTTGC
>JANPKV010000173.1:0-5064 GCA_031426185.1 Rhodobacterales bacterium
TTCGGCAAGGGCAAGGCGAAAGAAGTGCCCGAGGCGATCCGCAAGGCGACCGAGCAGGCCAAGCGTCAGATGATCCGTGTGGCGTTGAAAGACGCGCGCACGCTGCACCATGACATGGAAGGGCGCCACGGCGCCGGCAAGGTCGTGATGCGCACTGCCGTTGCGGGTACCGGCATCATCGCCGGTGGTCCGATGCGCGCCGTGTTCGAGATGTTAGGCCTGCAGGACGTGGTGGCGAAATCCATCGGGTCGCAGAACCCCTACAACATGATCCGCGCCACCATGGACGGGTTGCGTCAGGAAACCTCGCCCCGCCACGTGGCCGCACGTCGCGGCAAGAAGGTCGCCGAGATCCTGCGCAAGCCCGAAGCCGAAGTAGTGGAGGCCTGATCATGGTCGAGAAAAAGGTACCAACCGGCAAGACCATCGTCGTCAAGCAGGTGGCGTCTGCCGCCCGCCGCCCGGCCAAGCAGACCGCGGCCCTCAAGGGCCTTGGTCTGAACAAGATGAACCGCACGCGCGAGTTGGAAGACACGCCTTCGGTGCGCGGCATGGTCAACAAGATCAGCCATCTTGTAACCATCGTCGAAGAGCGCGGATAAGCGGCGGGGGAGACCCCGACCTTTGAAGAATAGCGGCGCCCCGGGGGAAATCCCGGGGCGTTTTGCGTTTGGGACGGCTGGTGCTAGTCTGCCCCCGACTCGCCGGGTTCGGAGGGAGCCCGCCTTGTCTTCAGGGAGGGAAAGACCATGGCCGCAAAGTATACCGGGGGCTGCGCGCATGTGCATGTGACCGCCAGCGCCGAGCCGATCGACAACCACGAATGCCACTGCAATGTCTGCAAGTCGGTGACCAAGCAGCAGCACACGCATGTCGCGTTCTTCAACTACGCCGATGTCAACGTTGATCATCCCGACAAGATGAAACGTGTGCCGTTCAATGCGAACAATCCCGATGGTCCCCTGGAAATCTGCGTCTGTGCGGAATGCGGGGCGGCGCTGATGCTCGACGACAAGCAGCACCGCATCCGCGTCGCGGTGCCGAACGTCATGGGCTACGATGACGCGAAGTTCCCCAAGGCCACCTATCACGCGTTCTGGGACGAGACGAAGGGGTACGAAAAGCCGCATGACGGCCGCCCGGTCTATGACGGGTTGCAGCCAAGCTTTGCGTGGCCCGCATCCGCCTGACGGTTGCGGCGGACCTCCTGGGCCATACCGCTGGCATGCAAACGCCCCACCGGGAAGGGCGGGGCGTGCAGGTGATCTCACGGTGTCGCTTGCCGGATGCGTCCGGCAAGCTGCGACTTACTTGTCGCGGTTCTCTTTGGTGCGGCCGTCGTTCTTGGGGTCCTTGACCTTGCCCTGACCTTGCGATCCGCCGTCGTTCTCTTTGAGACGCTGGTCGTTCTTGGGGTCTTTGACCTGGCCCTGACCGGCCTGCTTCTGGTTGTTCGCCATAGTCCGCTCCATCTTCTGCGGGCGCCGGGTTATCCGGCGTCTCTGGTTGATCAACCGGCACGGCCGCGAAATGTTCCGGGCAGATCACGCCGACAAACGCGATTGGTGCATCTCTGCTGTCCGGTAATTTCAGGCTGTGAACCCGCTGCGATGGCTGCCCCGGTCGGCGGTCCGGACGCGCGAGGGCACGCCCGACTTGTCAGGCTTGCGGCAAAGGTGTAAGGCCCCCCGGTGGCGTTCAGCGCTGCAAGAATCAACAAGAAACGCCGTGTTTGTCCTGCCGTCGCAGCAAGGGCACCTCCGGCAAAGGAGAATGCGACATGAAACTGAATGAACTCGCCGACAACCCCGGTGCGGCCAAAAAGCAAAAGCGTGTGGCCCGTGGTCCCGGCTCAGGCAAGGGCAAGACTGCCGGCCGTGGTATCAAGGGTCAAAAGTCCCGTTCGGGCGTCGCCATCGGCGGCTATGAGGGCGGTCAGATGCCGCTTTATCGTCGCCTGCCCAAGCGCGGCTTCAACAAGCCCAATCAAAAGCATTTCGCCGTCGTCAACCTTGGTCTGATCGCGAAGTTCATCGCGGCCGGCAAGCTCGACACCAAGGGCGAGATCACCGAAGACATGCTGGTGGCGGCGGGTCTGACCTCGAACAAGCATGACGGTATCCGGGTGCTGGCCAAGGGTGAGATCACCACAGCCATCACGCTGAACGTCACCGGCGCTTCGGCCTCGGCGATAGAGGCGGTCAAGAAGGCTGGCGGATCGATCACGGTCAAGACAGCGGCAGCCGCCGAATAAGGCGCGTGGCGGCCTGCAGGTCGCGATAGGGGATTGTGAGCGACCCCGAGGTCGCTTACATCCATCCAGAGTTTTCCCGCGCCGCCTTACCGGAAAACGGTCTGGCGGCGTTGCGCATGATAGAGACGTGGTCTCGGAAAGGTGCTGGTATGGCATCGGCTGCAGAGCAAATGGCGGCAAACCTGAGCTGGGGGGCGCTGGGCAAGGCGACTGACCTGCGGGCGCGCATCTTCTTTACCATCGGCTTGCTGATCATCTATCGCGTTGGCACCTATATCCCGGTCCCCGGCATCGATGGTGACAGCCTGCGCGAGTTCATGGAGCGCGCGGGGCAGGGGCTGGGCGGCATGCTCAACCTGTTCACCGGCGGGGCCATCAGCCGGATGGGCATCTTTGCCCTTGGCATCATGCCCTATATCTCGGCCTCGATCATCGTGCAGCTTCTGGGGTCGATGTATGCCCCCTGGCAGGCGCTGAAGAAAGAGGGCGAGGCGGGTCGCAAAAAGCTGAACCAGTACACGCGTTATGGCACCGTTGCTCTGGCGATCTTCCAGGCTTATGGCGTTGCAGTATCTCTGCAAGCCGGTGGTCTCGCCCACACTCCGGGCACGTTCTTCATCGCATCCTGCCTGATCACGCTGGTTGGCGGCACGATGTTTCTGATGTGGATCGGCGAACAGATCACGGCGCGTGGCATCGGCAACGGCGTGTCGCTGATCATCTTTGTCGGCATCGTGGCGGAAATTCCGATGGCTCTGGCGCAGTTCTTTGAACAGGGCCGGTCCGGTGCGCTGTCGACGCCAGTGATCCTCGGCGTGATCGTGATGGTCGTCGCGGTGATTTGCTTTGTCGTGTTCATGGAACGCGCGCTGCGCAAGATCCACATCCAGTATCCCCGCCGTCAGGTGGGCATGAAGGTTTATGACGGCGGGTCCTCGCATCTGCCGATCAAGGTGAACCCTGCGGGCGTGATCCCGGCGATCTTTGCCTCGTCGATCCTGCTGCTGCCGACGACGATCGGCACGTTCTCCGGCAACGAAAGCAACCCGGTCTTTTCCTTCATCGCCGCCTATATGGGTTACGGACAGCCGCTGCACCTGGTGTTTCTGGCGGTCATGATCGTGTTCTTCAGCTATTTCTACACCCTCAACGTGTCCTTCAAGGTCGACGAGGTTGCCGACAACCTGAAGAACCAGAACGGCTTTATTCCCGGCATCCGGCCCGGCAAGAAGACCGAGGAATACCTGCTTTATGTGGTGAACCGCGTGCTGGTACTTGGGTCTGCTTATCTGGCGGTTGTGTGTCTTCTGCCCGAGGTGCTGATCTCCAATGTCGGCCTGCCGTTCTACTTTGGTGGTACGTCGGTGCTGATTGTCGTCTCGGTGACGATGGACACGATCCAGCAGATCCAGTCGCATCTTCTGGCGCACCAGTATGAAGGCTTGATCGAAAAGTCGCAGTTGCGCGGCAAGAAACGCACCACCGCGCCCAAAGCCCCGGCCCGGCGCTAGCATCCATGGCCAACATCATTCTCTTGGGTCCCCCGGGAGCGGGGAAGGGAACGCAAGCCAAGCGGCTGGTCGACAGCCGCCACATGGTCCAGCTGTCAACCGGCGACATGCTGAAAGAGGCGATCGCCAACGGCACCGAGCTTGGCAAACGCGTCGAAGCGATCATGGCGCGGGGCGAGCTTGTCACCGATGACATCGTGATCGGCCTGATCGAGGAGAAGATCACTCAAGGCACCGATGGCGGGCTGATCTTTGACGGCTTTCCCCGGACGCTGAAACAGGCCGACGCGCTGACGGAAATGCTGCACCGCAAGGGCCAGTCGCTGGATGCGGTGATCGAAATGCAGGTTGACGACGCCGCTTTGGTGGCCCGGATTTCCGGCCGGTACACCTGCGGTAACTGCGGTGCCGTCTATCACGACCAGACCCGACCCACCGCCGTCGCGGGCACATGCGACGTTTGCGGCAGCCACGACTTGCGCCGTCGCGCGGATGACAATGCCGATGCGCTGAAGACGCGGCTGATGGAATACTACAAGAAAACCTCGCCGCTGATCGGCTATTACTACGCGCAGGGCCGCCTATCGACAGTAGATGGTTTGGCAGAAATGGACGCGGTCGGCGCCGCCATTTCGAAAGTTCTTGACAGAGGTTGAGAATCTCTTTCCTCGCCCTTGACGGGGGTGGCAAAACCCCATAGGTGACGGCGTCCTGCGGCGGAATCGTCTGCCGGGGTTCCCTTGTTGGGAAAAGGTTCCATCGGTCTCAAGGGGCGGATGGAGTTGTGAAAAAAGGTTCTGGAATCACGGAACCGCAACAGAAAAGGACACACGCGTGGCACGTATTGCTGGCGTTAACATTCCAACCGCAAAGCGTATTCCGATTGCGCTGACCTATATCACCGGGATCGGCCCGAATATCGCAGGTCAGATCTGCACCGCTTTGAACATCGACCAGTCGCGCCGCATCAACCAGTTGAGCGACGCAGAAGTTCTGGCGATCCGCGAATACATCGATGCGAACCTGACCGTCGAAGGCGACCTGCGCCGCGAAGTCAGCATGAACATCAAGCGGCTGATGGATCTTGGCTGCTACCGTGGCTTGCGTCACCGCAAGGGCCTGCCGGTCCGCGGCCAGCGCACCCATACCAACGCCCGTACCCGCAAAGGCCCCGCAAAGGCCATTGCCGGCAAGAAGAAATAAGGGGCGGACATCATGGCACGCGATACAAAAGCATCCCGCACGAAGAAAAAAGAACGCAAGAACATCGCCGCTGGTGTGGCGCATGTGAACTCGTCG
>JANPKV010000174.1:0-31170 GCA_031426185.1 Rhodobacterales bacterium
CCGGCAAGCGGCAGCGAGGGTTGCAGGCCCAGCATCGTCGTCCAGATGCGCAGCGCGATGCCGACCAGCAGCAGGGGCACCGCCAGTGGTGCCAGGACCAGAAGCGTGAAGGCGGTCTTGCCGGGAAAGCGGGCATTGACCAATGAATAGGCACAGGCAAAGCCGATCAGCGTGGCGGCAAGGCTGACCGTGCCGGCAAGCAGGACAGAGTTTACAAACCCCGCCGAATACTGCCCGTCGGTAAAGACCCGGCCGTACCATTCGGTGGTGTAGGCCGGGATCGGCAGAATCTGGTATCGCGCGGATGAAAAGGAAAAGAGCGCCATCACGCCGATCGGCAGATAGATCACCGCTGCCGTGACCCAGAAAAGCAGCGCCAGCGCGCGGCTTGTGATCGCCCCGGTCACGATTGCAACCTCGTGCCGCGCACCAAAAGCAACAACGGCGCCACGCAAAGAATGATGACCACGACCAGCACCGAGGCCAGCGTTGCCGCCATCGGCAGGTCATAGGTGCCCTTCAGCACCGACAGCATCACCTGCGCCAGTACCGGCCGCAGCCCGCCACCCAAAAGCGTGGGCACCGCATAATCGCCGACCGCAACGATAAAGGTCAGCGCGGCCCCGATGATCCAGCCGGGCAGGGCCAGCGGCAACACCACCTCGCGGAACGCGGTCCAGCCGGTGCCCCCCAGAACCGCATTCGCTTCGATCAGGCGGCGGTCGATGGTGACCATGCTGGAATAGACCATCAGCGTGATCAGCATGATGCCGAACAGGGTCAGACCGAAGATGGGGGCAGGCAGGCTGTAAAGGAAGCCAAGGCTGACCTCCGCACCGGTCAGCTTGCGGATGCCGGCCGCGACAATGCCGCTGTCGGCCAGCACCATCTGCCACGAAAACGCGCGGATGGTGAAGCTGGTCCAGAACGGGGCCACAAGGATGAACAGCATCAGCACCCGACGCCGCTCGGTGACGCAAAAGGCCAGATACCAGGCCAGCGGCCAAGCCAGAAACGTGGCGATGACCACCACCGACAGCGCCAGAACCAGCGAGCGCAGCAGGGCATCGGTCAGCGTCGCCTCGGCTGCAAACGTGCGATAGTTCGCCAGCGTCAGGCCGGACGCGCCCTCGGTCGTCAGCGACAAGCCAAGGGTGTAAAGGATCGGCAGCAGGAAGAACCCCGCCATCAGCACCAGCGCGGGCAAGATGCCCTGCCACAGATTGGCGACCGGCGCGCGGGCCATCACCAGTCGACCAGCAAGGTCCGCATCATGGCCCCGTCGATGCAATTGGTCCGCAAGGGTATCGCCAGAAGATAGGGTCGGTCAGACCCCCAAAGCCCGATGTCGCGCAGGTCTTCGACAAACGGGACGTTGCGGGCAAAGACCGCGTGATGGGTGACGAACTCGCGGTTCTGGACATGCCGGTAAGGCATCTCGCGCGCGACATGGTCTTGCGGGAAGTCGATCACGATGGCCTTCGGCCCCTGATCCAGCAGCCAGTTCGCCGCCGCGACCTCCAGATTCGGCGCCGCCAGATGCCAGGTCCGGCTTTCATAGCCCATGCGGTTGGTCAGGTCGGACCGCAGCACCACCATATCGCCGGGCTGGATGACACCGGCGCGCGCCGAGATGATCTCGGGCGTCAATGGCGTCGGCAAAGGCAGGTCCGACAGGTCGATGATCTTGGTGCGGCCGGTAAAGACATCCAGCCCCTCATTGGGCAGTTCCTGGATGGTCAGTCCGTCGCGGCGCATGTGGCGGGGGGCATCGCAATGCGTGAACCCGTGGCCGCGCACGGTGAAGTGGATCTCGTCCCGGTCAAGGCGCGTCGCGGGCTCGGCATCGTTCACGTCGATGAACCAGCGCCAGTGGTTGAACAAGGGCGTGGAGACATCCAGCATCCGCGGGTTGTCCTTGGGCCAGTCGGTAAAGGCGACAGGGCGACAGGGCGAGGTCGTGGCGCGCGGGATGGCAAGGGGTAGTGACAGAAGAAACACTTCGGCCTGCGCGATGGACGACAGATTCATCGCGTTTTCGGTCACCAGAAGGCCCGCCGCATGCAGGGCCGCGCGAAAGGCGAAATTCGGGTTCGGGATGTCGCCGTCGAACAGCGGACGGCGCGGGGTCATCGGGTCGCAGGGGATGTCCAGCACCACATGGACATAGCCTGCTGCCGCGATCAGCGGGGCAAGGCCTGCGTCAAACACTGGAACTTCGCGCCAATAGGCCAGGTGGCTGTTGCGGTGACGGTCGGCATGGCCGGTGCGCAGGATCAAAAGCTTGCGACGGGCCGGGTTGTCCAACTGTGCGCGCAGGTCATCGCTGACGATGCGCGTACCCTTGGCATCCAGGACGGTCGCCACGCCTGCGACGGCGTCAAGCGGGTAGGCGTCAAGCCGCGCTGCGCCCGCGATCCGCCAGCCGGGGGCCGACACGAAGGAGAACCCGCTGCCGCGCCATTTCAGGCCAAATTCCTGAAACTCGTCGCCGCGGCCCGGATCCTGACTGACAAAGGAATGGCTTTGCCAGTGGAAGTGCGGCTCGATGGTCTGGGCGCAATCGATGATCGGCATTCGTCACCTTGGAAGGATGGCCGCGCCCGGATGAGGGCGCAGCCAGAGGGTTGGGAACGTCTCAGGCGTTCTTGAAACTTTCCCATGATGCCAGCCATTCAGCATCGTTGTCGGGCATCTTGCGCGGAGACAGGTTCGCCATGAACACCTTGTCGAACTTGTCGAGGTCGGCAAGGTTCAAAAGCTCTCGCTTGTCCATCGGCAAGGCCTCGGCGGCCATTTTGTTCGGCACCATCGAGTAATAGGTCTTGGCGACTGCCAGCTTTGACTGGAAGACCGGCCCCGAGATGTATTGCAGGAACTTGACCGCATTTTCCGGGCGCGGGGTGTTGGCCGCGATGCAGGGCGCCTGATCCCAGGTCACGCCACCCTCTTTCGGCACGACGGCCTTGAACGGCAACCCGCTGTCGAACATGCCCGCCTGCACCCACTCGCCCGCGATGGCCAGATCGAACGACCCGCCGGCCAGCGCCTGCTGCACCTGGCTGGTGCCACCGACCATGCCGACCTGGGGGCGCAGCGTCGCCATGGTCTCGCCCAGCTTGCCAAAGGCGGCGGCGTCCAGATCATAGGGGTTGGCATTGCCGTTGAATTTCGAGATGCAACCCATGTTGGGCAGATACCAGTCGAACAGCGCAACCTTGCCCTTCACCTTTTCGTCGAACAAAAGCGCCCAGGACGAGGCATCTTCTTCGCTGTACTTGGTGTGGTTGTAGGTGATGCCGTAATAGCCAAAGCGGTTCACGATGGCATAGCGCTTGCCGTCCACCATCGTCGGTGCCCAGTTGGCGATGACAGGGAAATAGTCCGCCAGCGGATAATCGGCATCGTTCAGCGCCATCAGCACACCCTCGGCGGCCGCCTTCGGGATGAAGGACGAGGTCGGGGTCATGATGTCAAAGGTGCCGGGCGGCGAGGTTTTGACCAGCGCGACCATCTCTTCATCCGATCCGTCATGGATCTTGAGATTGACGGTTATGCCGGTTTCGGCCGTGAAGGCATCGAGCATTCCCGGCTCTTCATAGCCGCCGAAGGCAAGCACGTTCACGACCTGATCCTGCGCAAAGGCAGGCCGGTTCCACAGCCACGGCAGCGCCAAGGCCGCCCCGGTTGCGGTCGTCAGAAGCTTGCGGCGATTGATGTTTGTAAGAGGTGCCTTGGACATTTTCGTTGATCCCTGTTGGTTGTCTGCCGAACTGCGATTCTGAACTTGCGTCTGTCGCCATTTTGTTGACAATCTGCAATATAGATAAACTCGACCTTGGGTCAATATGGTGGTTCGGTCACCGCGTGCGTGCGGCAACGCATATCCGGTCCGGTTGATACGAAAGAGGTTGCAAGTGGCAGACAGGATCTTAGCTGCATGAAAAAAAGGCAGGAATCGAAACAGCCATTTGCGGCCGTCTCTGCTCGCCAAGCCTTTCGCCGGTCTCCAACCCTGGGGCTGGCTGACGAAATGGAAGCTGCCCGACAGGCGGGGCAGGATGTCTTGTCGCTGTCAACGCCCAGCTTTCCGCGTCATACAAGCCTGCCGCTGGCACCGCTCTCGCTTGGGCTGAGGCTGTCGGCACCCGAGGGTGATCCGGGGCTGCGGCAGGCAACGCGGGGTGCGCTTTTCGGCCGCTGGACCCTGCCCGACCATGAGCTTTGCATCACGGCGGGGGCAAAGGCTGCGCTCTTTGGCATCCTGCGCATCCTTGGAGAACCCGGCGAGCGCGTGATCGTGACGGCCCCGGCCTGGCCCAGTTATGACGACATCGTCCGGCTGGCGGGGCATCAGCCGGTCGCCTATCAGGCCCGGTATGACGAAGGATTCCGCCTGGACTCCACAGCGCTCGCCCGCCTTCTTGCGGACACTGGCGCGCGCGCGGTGCTTTTGGCCAATCCGGGCAACCCGACCGGCACGATCGCCACCCGGGACGAGCTTGACGGGGCCATGACGGCATGTGCCGCGGCGGGCGCCCTGCTTGTCGTGGACGAAAGCTTTTCCGAGATCATAGCCGATCGACAGGCTTGGGAAGAGTCAGTCATTGCGGCGCATCCGAACCTTGTCGTCATCAACTCTTTTTCCAAGAACCACCATCTTCAGGGGCAACGCGTGGCGGCATGCATGGTGCATGCTTCGCTACGCGAGGATTTCATTGCCGTGCATCAGGCGCTGATGTCATCGGCCCCAAGTCTGGGCCAGGCGGCGGCACTGGCCGCACTTCAGGCCGGAAACGTGACGGACTACGGCGCGTCCCGCGCGATTGCGGTTGATCTTATTCGGCGCGCGGGCTGGTCATGCCTGCCCAATCAGGGCACCTTTTACCACTTTCCGCATTTGCCGGATCCGTCAGACACGCTTGCGCGGTTGCGCAACGTCGGGCTGTTCGGCTTGACAGGTGATATCTTCGGCGCGCCCTATGCCAACCACCTGAGGCTGTGCTTTGGCCGCCCCGTGGCGGAAATGGCTGAAGTCATGCGACGGGTGGACGCGGCGGGCCTGTTGGCCAAAGACTGACAGCATGGTCAACATCATCTCTCCCAATACCGGTGCCGTCATCGGCGAATGGACCCCCGACAGCGGGGCGCGCATCGGTGCGGTGCTGAACGGGTTGCCACGCGCGATGACCGGGCTCGCCGTGCCGGAAACGCGGCGCGCGATCCTTTCGGCGGCGATCACGGCGCTGGACCAATCACGCGAAGAGCTTGCGGCCGTCATCATCGCCGAGGTGGGAAAGACCCCGGCAGAAGCAACCGACGAGGTCGACTATGCGCTGGGCTTCCTGCGGCATGCCCTGACGCAGGTGCCCGATCCTGCGCATGCCGGCGGGGGCGAGCGGCGGTTGCGCGTCGTGCCCGCCGGTCCGGTGCTGGCGATCACACCCTACAATGACCCGCTGGCGGGGATCGTCCGCAAGATCGCACCCGCCATCGCTGCGGGATGCCCGGTCGTCGTCAAGCCGTCGGCACTGGGCCAACTGACCGCCCAAACCCTGTTTGATACCTTGGCAAGCGTCGTGCCGGCTGGCGCGGTCCAGATGGTAAACCACACCGACCGCGACGTGCTGGACAGGCTTGTGAGCGATCCCTGTTTCCGGGTCCTCAGCTTTACCGGATCGACGCCGACGGGGATGGCCCTGGCATCACGCGCCGGGCTGAAGCGGCTGGTGCTGGAACTGGGCGGCAACAACCCGTTCCTGGTGCTGGAGGGCGCCGATCTTGACCGCGCCGCCGCCGATGCCGTGGCCCGCAAGACCCGCGCGGCAGGGCAGGCCTGTTCGGCGCAGAACCGCATCTATGTGGTCGCCTCGCTGTTCGACGCTTTTCGCGCGCGGTTCCTTGACCGGCTTTCCGCCGTGACCTTTGGTGCGTCGGATGGCGGCGTTGGCATGGGGCCGGTCCGTTCTGCGCGTGACCTCGACAGGCTGGGCGCGCTGGCCTTGGGGGGGCAGACGTTCGGCACCTGCACGGCCCCCGCGCCCCTTGCATTTGGCCCAACGGTGCTGGGCGATGACACGCCATTGCGCCATGCCGAAGCGTTCGGGCCGCTGGTCTCGCTTTGCTCCGTTCCGGACCGCGCCGCCGCATTGGCACTGGCCGCAGAGGAAGAACAGGCACTGGTCTGCTATCTGTACGGCGAGGTCAGCCCCGCCGAACTGGCCCCGCTGCGCTTTGGCTCGCTTGGCATCAACTCCACCAGAATTCAGGGGGCCGAGGTGCCCACGGGCGGTTTCGGCACAGCCGGTATCGGGAGAGAGGGCGGCGAATGGGGTCTGCAGGAATTCCAGACCACGATCAACGAAAGATGGGGAACATGATGCGCGAGGTTGTCACGACGACGGATGCCCCGGCATCCACATCTCCCGTGGCGCTGGGGACGCGCGGCGGCGGCATGGTCTTTGTCTCCGGCCAGATGCCGCGCGACCCTGACACGGGCCTGATCCCCCCGGATGGGGCCGAACAGGCGCGGCTGTCGATGCAGCATTGTCTGGCAATCCTGAAGGCTGCCGGGTCGGGGCCGGACAAGGTGATGATGGCCTGGGTTTTTGTGACCGATCTGGCGGTCAAACCTGCCGTGAACGCAGTGTTCCGCGACACCTTCGGCGACCGGCCCGTGGCGCGCAACATGGTTGCGGTCAGCGATATCGGCGATGCGGCTTTGGTGGAAATTTCGCTCATCGCGCTTGCCTGACGGCTGCGATCAGAATCTCGGCCGCCTCGGCAATCTCGGCCTCGGTCACCGTCAAGGGCGGGACAAGCCCGATGACATGGCCTTCGGTGCCGCATTCCCATGTGATCAGGCCCATGGCGAGCGCGCGCGCCCGGATGGCCTTTGTGCGGGGCTGGTCAGCCGCGCCGTCTGCATCAAGGATCGGCAGACCAAGCATCGCGCCGGTGCCTTGCAGGTTGCCCAAGGGGGCAAGCGCGGCCCGAAGGCTGGCGTCTATCCCCGCAGCGCGGGCAGGCAGATCTTCATCGATCAGGGTGTTCAGCGTGGCAAGGCTGGCTGCCGCAGCCAATGGGTGCATCTGAAAGGTCGAGGACTGCATGCCTGCAGGCCAGCTCTGCAACACCCCCGCCGTGCCCACGACCATGGCACCGGGCAGGCCGCCCCCCGCCGCCTTGGCCAGGATCAACAGGTCCGGGACGATCCCTGTGGCTTCAAAAGCGAACAGATGGCCGGTCTTGCCATAGCCTGTGAACACCTCGTCGAGGATCAGCAGGACGCCGTGCCGGTCCGCCGTCTGCCGAAGCAACGACAAAAAGCCCGCAGGTGGTACCCGCATTCCTGCGGTGGCCTGCATTGGCTCCACAATGATCGCCGCGACATCACCGGCGGCAAGGGCGGCCTCCAACACGGGCGCCAGCGCGTCGAGGTCTGCATCGCGGTCGGGCCATGGCAGATGATGTGTCGGTTGTGGCGGACCCGCCAGCCCGGCATTCCGCCCCTTGGCGGCGCTCACCGACAAGGCCCCCAGCGTTCTGCCGTGATATGAACCTTCGAACCCCACGAACCGCTGCCGTCCCGTCGCATGGATTGCGGCCTTGAGCGCGACCTCGGTCGCCTCGGTGCCATTGGTGGCCGGGTGAAAGACGGACAGGGTCGGGGGCAGCACCTCGGCCAGCCTTTCCATCAACGCGATCTGTACCGGGGCGTGGAAGTGCGGGCCAAGATGCAGCACCCCGGTCGCCGCCTGATCCGCCAGCGCCCGCAGAACCGCTGGATGCGCATGACCCAGAACCGAGGTCCCTGACCCGCAGGCGAAATCCAGATAGGAACGGCCTTTGGTATCATGCAGCCGCGCGCCCTGGCCCCAGGCAAAGATTGGCGGATCGGACATGACCGACATCCCCTTGGTGCCCGAAGACAGATGCCGCGAAAGGGGGGCACGGCCTGGGGGCGGCCCGAACAGACGACCCAGCTGCGGGCGCGGCTGATCTGCCCCCAAAAGCGCGCAGGCATGCCAGACCAGCGCTGCGGTGGCGGCGATCACCGGCTTGCCGAGCGTGGCTTCTAGCCGCGCGACCGACCCCCCCGTGCGCAAACCGCCGCCCATCAGGACGATGGCCTGGGCCTGGGGATGGTCGGCGGCCTTTGCGGCCTGTTCCCAGAACGCGGACTCCTGGCCCGCGATACCCGTCTCATCGGCAAAGCTGCGGCGGGCCTCGTTGACGACCGCAATCCCGTGGCCCTGAAGAAACGCCCGACCCGCCGCCGTCACTTCGGCATCATAGGGCGAGGTGATCGCGACCCGGTCCAAGCCTAACGCCCGCAGTGCAGCCACGATCGCGGTTGAGGGTGTGCTGCCCGCCCGCGCGCCGCTGGCCGCGACAATCGCCTGCACCTGCGCCAGATCATGTCCGTGCCCCAGGATGAAGGACCCGGCATGATCGCCCGTCACGATCACGTCGGGATGCGCTTCGGCCAGGACCCGGGCGGCCGCGACCATCGGGCCAAGGTCGGCCGAGGCGGCAAAGGTCGCGTGGTTCAGCGGTTGATCCGGCAATGTGCCGGGATAGCGCATGGTCAGCCAGGCCACGCCATCGGGCAGATAGGACCAGAATTCGTCATCGTTCAGCCCGTCGCCCGGAAATAGGAATCCGATCCGGCCCTTCGCCCCGCGCATGTCAGTGCCCCAGGATGTTGTCGAGGAACCTTACCAGCCGGGGATGGGGCGGCGCATCAAAGAACTGCTGCGGCGGGGCCATGGCGACAATCCGCCCCTGGTCCATGAATCCGATCCGGTCGGCCGCGCGGCGGGCAAAGCCCATCTCGTGGGTGACCACGATCATGCTCATCCCGCCTTGCCCAAGTTCCACCATCACATCCAGAACTTCTCGGATCATCTCGGGGTCCAGCGCCGAGGTCGGCTCGTCAAACAGCATCAGCACCGGCTTCATCGCCAGCGCGCGGGCGATGGCCACGCGCTGCTGCTGCCCACCCGACAGGCCCGATGGCAGCTTGTCGGCATGTCCCGAAAGCTGCACCCGGTCGAGCAGGGACTCCGCCCGCGCATCCGCTTCGGCGCGCGTCAATCCCAACAGCTTGCGCGGGGCGACGGCGACGTTTTCCCGCGCAGTGAGGTTCGGGAACAGGTTGAACTGCTGGAACACCATGCCCACCCGGCGGCGCAGCGCCTGCAGGTCGGTCGCGGGCAGACCGTCGATGGTGATGTAGCCGGCGTCGGGGTGCTCCAGCCGGTTGATGCAGCGGATCAGCGTCGATTTGCCAGACCCGGACGGCCCGCAGATCACCAGCCGCTCACCCCGCTGCAAATCAAGATCGACACCGTCCAGCGCGGTAAAGGCGCCGAACCGCTTTACCAGACCCCGGGCCTGCAGAAGTGTCATGCGGCAAGACCCCTTTCCAACCGGCGCGACAGCACGGACACGCTGCCGATGATGATGAGGTAAAGCACTGCCATCTGCACGAGGATCTCGATCACCACAAAGGTCTCGAAGATCAGCGACTGCCCGACCTGCGAAATCTCGTGCACCGAAATCACCGACAACAGCGACGAGGCCTTGATCAGATTGGCAAGCTCGTTGGTCAGGGGCGGCAGGATGCGGCGCAGCGCCTGCGGCATCAGGATTTCAAGAAGGGCCCGCCAGCGCGCGAACCCCAGGGCAAGGGCCGCCTCGAGCTGCCCCTTGCCAAGACTTTCGATAGCCGCGCGGATGATCTCGGCCGCATAGACCGCACCCACAACCCCCAGGGCAAGAACGCCGCACCAGAAGCCCGACAGAACCAGCCCGATCTTGGGCAGGGCAAAGTAGCAAAAGACGATGACGACCAGGGGCGGCAGGCCGCGGACCACTTCGATGACCGCTTGTGCCACCGCGCGTAGCGGCGGCGGTCCAAGCAGCCGCGCCAGCGCCAGCAGGGGTGCCAGCAGGCACGCCAGTCCCAACGACAAAAGACTGACCTGCAGCGTCACCCCCGCCGCGCGGATCAGGCGCGGCAGGTATTCGAAGAACGCGACCCAGTCGAAGCTCATCTTGCGAAACTGCCGGTATCGCCAAGGCCCCCCGCCGCCGACAGCCGCCGCTCGATGGCCGAGGCCATCAGGCTAATGCCGAAGATGAACACGAAGTAGAGAAAGCCCTCGACCAGGATCACCTCGGAGAACCGCAGATTGGCGGAACTGATCGCCTCGGCCGCCTTGTGAAGTTCAAACAGCGTGATCACCGACAGCACGGACGAGGCCTTGATCAGCTGCGAAAGCTCGTTCATCACCGGGCCGACCATGCGGCGCGCAGCCTGCGGCAGGATGAACTGGCGCAGACTGGCCCTGCGGTCAAACCCCAGCGCAAGTGCCGCCTCCCACTGGCCTTTCGGCACCGATTGCACGGCGGCGCGGCCGATCTCGATCTGATAGCCGGCCGAGTTCAGCACCAGCGCGCCCACGCCCATCACGAACAGGGGCGGGTGCAGGCCCAGCTTCGGCAGGATGAAGTAGATGGCGAAGATCTGGATCAGGATGGGCGTTCCGCGCACGAAAAACACCCAAGCGTCGATCAGTCGCGCCGCCGGATGCCGGTCGGCCAGTTCGGCGCGCCACGCCCCAAGTACAAGTCCAAGGGGCGTGGCGATGGCAAGTGCGGTCAGGGACAAAAGCATGGTCAGGCCCAGGGGCGGCAAAAGCCGCACCAGAACCTGCCCCATGAACACCAGATCCATGACCGCGTGCTGTCCTTACCAGGTCGGTGCAGTGGACGGCAGCGCCGCGACGAACGACTGGCCGAACCACTTGACCTGCAGCGCCTCAAGCTCGCCCGATGCGGCCATCCCGGCGATGAACGTATCGAAGGCCGTGCGCAGGCTGTCGTCTTCCTTGCGGAAGGCGGCGGCGGTCCAGGCCCCTTCGAAGGTTCCGTCGCAGTTCCACGGCATCGCCATCAGGTCAGGATTGGCCTTGGCCCCTTCAAGCAAAGCCACGATGGACGAGGCGTAGCCCGCAATCCGCCCGGTGGCCAAAGCCTCGTAGGCCAGAGCATCATTGTCGAAGGTCTGGATGTCGCCGTCGAAAGCCACGCTTTTGGCGGTGGCACAGCCCGTCAGCATGTCGATTTGCGGCGTGCCCGCACCGGCACCCACCGCCTTGCCGGCCAGTCCGGCGAAATCGGTGATTCCGCTTGCCTTGGTCACCAGCAGACCCGACGCCGCATCCATGTAGGGTACCGAGAAATTGACCTTTTCGTAGCGCACCTCGGTTGCGGTCATGCCGCCAAGGATCATGTCGAACTGCCCGCTGTAAAGCGATTCCAGCACGGTGGACCAGTTGGTATCGACGGGCACCGCCGTCACGCCCAGGCTGGCCGCAAAGGCATTGCCGAGGTCGATGTCATACCCCACGATGTTATTGTTCTCGTCGCGGAATTCGAACGGGCGGTATTGCGCCTCCAGACCGAATTTCAGTTCGCCCGCGGCCTTGATGTCCTCAAGCGCATCGGCATGCACAGCAGTCGTCGCAAGAACAGATAATGTGGCGCCAAAGGCCAGCGCGTACCAAGTTTTCATGTCGTTTTCCTTTCCTGGTGGGTTTTGTTTTTCCGGCTTTCAGCCGCCTGCATCAGCGCGGGCATGTCGATTGTGGGTCGGCAAAGATCTGGCTCATGCGCGAACAGCGTCTCCAGCGACACAGCCACGTCGGCAAGCCAGGCGTCCTGGTGCAACGGTCCCACGATCTGCAGGCCAAAGGGCAGCCCGTCCGCCCCCTTGCCGCAAGGGATGACCACCGCCGGATTGCCCATCAGCGTCACGCCATAAGCAATCGCCTCCCAGCTCAGGTAGTTGGCCATCGGTTTGCCATTGATCTGGCGCGGCCATTCCTCTTCGTGGCGGAACGGAGGCACCGAGGCTGCGGGCGTGAACAGCAGGTCGTAGCGGTCAAAAAAGGCCTGCGAGGCGCGGTGGATGCGGGCGTGCTCGCCCAGGGCCCAGGCCGCATCAGGAATGCCCAGCGTCATGGCGCGTTCGACCTCGTAGGCGACGTTGGGCGCAAGGGACGCCTTGTCACGGTCGTAGATGGCCTTGAAGTCGTGCAGGAATTCGAGGGACCGCATGACCTGCAGCACCCGATCCACCGTGGAAAGGTCAGGGCAGGCATCCTCGGCCGCGTGAAAGAAACCCGCGACACGTGACATCCCGGCGCGAAAGCTGGCCCGCACGCTGTTGTCGATCGGACAAAAGCCAAGGTCTTCGGACAGCGCGATGCGCAGGCGCGACAGGTCTGGTGTGCCCGGCGCATCGAAACCGGGATCGCGGCGCTGCGACAGGGGGTCAAAGCTTTGCGGTCCGGCCATCGCCGCCAGCAACAGCCGCGCATCCCGCGCCTCGCGCCCCATCGGACCTTCGACGTTGAAGGGTGAAAACCCGAAGGCGCGGCGCTCGTTCGCAACGGTCCCGGCCGAGGGTCGGATGCCCGTGATGCCGTTGAACGATGCAGGGGTGCGCAGGGACCCCGCGAAATCCGATCCCATGGCCAGCGGCACCATGCCGGACGCCAGCGCCACCGCCGTGCCGCCAGATGATCCTGCGGCTGTATAACGCGGGTCATGCGGGTTGCAGGTCGTCCCCCAGAGCGGGTTCGACGATGTCGCGCCAAATCCCAGCTCCGGAATGTTGGTCTTGCCCACGACGATGGCCCCCTGACGTCGCAGATGGGCCACGATGAATTCATCCTCGGCGGCGACGTTCTCCTTGTAAAGATGCGACCCATAGGTGGTGCGCAGCCCCGCCACATCATTCATGTCCTTGATGCCGATGGGCAATCCGTGCAGGGGCGGAAGAACATCGCCGCGCATCACCGCCGCTTCGGCGGCGCGCGCCTCGTCCATCGCCGCTTCGGGCCGCATGTCGCAAAACGCGACGAGAAGCGGGTTGAGCGCGTCGATCCGGTCCAGCGAACTGCGCATCACCTCCACCGGTGACACGGCTTTCGCGCCAATCAGGTGGCGGAGTTCGACAGCGGACAGATCAGCAATCACGTGGGTCTGCTTTCGGGTGAACAAGACAGCTTGTTCGTTTTTGTTGACAATTGACATAAAGAGTCAAGGACAGACCGAAGCCGGCCCGAAGCTTGGCCATGCAATTTGGCATTTGCCTGTTTTTTGGGCACCTGCCGTCATCCGATGCGCGTCCTGAGGATCAACCGTGCGCCAGGACGCACAATGCCGACGCACGTCTCCGAAGGTCGGCAGGACCCGCGGCGCGTCCCCGATAGCCGGGCGCGCGTTCGGCTTCATGTGATCGACCTGCCTGGGGTCAGATTGCCGCCAGCATCGATTCCCCACCCGAGATGTCGCAGACCCCGGTCGCATCCTCGAGATGCAGAACCTTGACCACCCCGTCCTCGGCATAAAGCGCATAGCGCTTTGAGCGGTTTGCAAAGCCGAGATGCGGGGCGGAATACGCAAGGCCTGCGGCAAGCGTGAATTCGGATGCCGCATCAGCAAGCATCGTGATCCCCGCCGCCAAAGCCCCGGTCGCCTCGCCCCAGGCATGCATCACGAAGGGATCGTTCACGGAAACGCAGATGACCTCGTCAATACCCTTCGCGGCGAATTTTGCGCGGGTGCGGATGAAACTCGGCATATGCGACGTGCTGCAGGTCCGGGTGAAGGCCCCGGGCAGACCAAACAGGACGACCCTCCGGCCCATCAACAGATCACGGATGGGCAGCAGTTCCGGCCCTGCTTTACCCATCTTCAGCAACATGGCATCCGGCACACGGCCGCCCGCATTGATCGTCATAGAATTCCCTCTCAGCGGCAATCCCTGACCGGTCTGTCGCTTGGCGGGAACCTTGCTGAAACCTACCCGATGAGCAAGTCGATCATGCAATGGGGCCTTGCGAGATTGATGGCACGGTCAAAGGCTCGCCCCTTGCCAAATCCCCGCTTTGCGTTTAACCCCCGCGCCACGGTCGGAGCGTAGCGCAGCCTGGTAGCGCACCTGCTTCGGGAGCAGGGGGTCGGAGGTTCGAATCCTCTCGCTCCGACCAATTTCCCGAACAATAGTAAACACATAGCCGCCAACCCCAGAGGTGCGCGGTGGCGAACTCGATCCGACATAGCAATAGCGGCCGGGCGGTATGCACTCCGAGTTGAAGGCCGATTAATGTTCGAACTGCTTCGGCCAATTGGCAGCGCTTGCAGGAAAGTCGCACCTCCGATTCGAATCCCACTGCCACCGCTAAGATCCTTGCCCATCAATACGGAACAAGGCCAGGGCGCAGTCGGGAACCGGCGAGAGGTCAAACGTTTCCTTTGCAAAGTCAACGTTTCACGGCTGTCTCGCCAGGACGTAATCGACACCCCATGCTTCTGCAAAGGCTCTGCTGCCGCTCGCATCGAGTCGCCCGGTTTACATGTGCGCGGTTCCATCAGCGTCGTCAGGCCAGCCACAGGGGCGGGCCACCAGTCCGTCACGAAAGCGGACCGATCCAGTGCCATCGCAACCTAGGAGTTTTCAGTCACAAACGGAACGCCAAAGGTCGAAACGGAATAGATCACCCAAGGCGACAGCGTCAGCGCTGAAGAACTCAGTGTTGCAAGAGCCAGCGCGGGCCGCCGCGTCAGCCACCAAAGCGCGAGAAATACTCCTTGACCGGCTTTCCACGCTAACTGTCCCATCCCGGACGTTTGCATTGACGAACGCCGTCTGCCACTGTTCATCGCGCGGGCAACGCTTCGTGATCTGATCGCGGGGCTGAAAGCGCGCGCAACGTTTGGTGCTACGTGATGATGCTATCTCTGCACAAGAACGCGACGACAACGCCGGCGCTGCGGGCGAAAATTGCAGGCAGAAAGGAGCCTGCGGCGGTGCTGGCGGGACGCGATGGGGTGACGCTCGACACCATTTATCGCTGGCGGGGGCGGACCAGCTTCGAGGACCGCTCGCACACCGCGCATCAGTTGGCTAAAACGCTGGCCCCGGCACAGGAAGCTGTGGTGGTCGAGCTGCGCCGGATGCTGCTGTTGCCGCTGGATGACCTGCTGGCTGTTACGCGCGAGTTTCTCAATCCCGATGTGTCGCGCTCAGGTCTGGATCGCTGTCTGCGCCGCCACGGCGTGAGCAATCTCAATGCCTTGCGGCCCAAGGCCCCCGCCGAGCCGCACAGGACATTCAAGGCTTATGAGCCGGGCTTCCTCCATGTCGATGTCAAACATCTGCCGCAGATGGCGGACGAGACCACCCGGCACTATCTGTTCGTGGCCATAGATCGGGCGACACGCTGGGTCTTCGTGCGCATCCTGCCGGCCAAGACCGCTGCGAATGCCCGCAGGTTCCTGCGCGATCTGCACCGTTCCTGTCCGATCAGGATCACCAAGATACTGACTGATAACGGAAAAGAGTTCACTGATCGGCTCTTTGCCTCACGGGCACGGGCACCATCCGGAACCCAGGAGTTTGATCAACTCTGCACCGAACTGGGCATCGAGCACCGCCTGACGCCGACGAATTCGCCCCAGACCGACGGGATGGTGGAGCGGTTCAATGGCCGCATCAGCGACGTGCTGAAAACCAATCGTTTCGACAGCGCGCTTGACCTGGAGCAGACCCTGATGCGCTATCTTTACCTCTACAACACCCAGTTACCACAATCAGCTTTGGGAAGCAGAACACCAATGCTCGTGATGAAGGGTTGGCACAGCTCGCACCCCCACCTCTTCGTCAAATCACCGCGCAATCATGCGGGACGCGGCAGCTACCGTAGCAATTTTATTGCTAGCGGCGTGTACAATGGTCCGGTAGTGATTGGCGCTACGGCTCTTGGCGCGTTGAAAGGATACTTGATTTGAAAATTGGCGTTGTAATTCCGTGCTATAAGGTTACCAGACATGTCGTCAGCGTAATTGCCGCAATCGGGCCCGAGGTTGATGCCATTATTGCAGTCGATGACTGCTGTCCGGAAAATTCAGGCGACCTGATCGAACGGCAGGTGACGGATCCACGGGTCACCGTCTTGCGCCACCAGGTGAACCAGGGCGTCGGAGGCGCGGTGATCACCGGCTATCGGGCCGGGCTGGCAGCCGGTATGGACATCATGGTCAAGATCGACGGTGACGGCCAGATGGACCCTAGCCTCCTGCCGCGGTTTGTTGCCCCGCTTGTTGCGGGAGAGGCCGATTATGCAAAGGGAAACCGCTTCTTCTCAGTATCGGAAGTGCGCAGGATGCCCATGGCCCGCCTGATCGGGAATGCAGGCCTCAGCTTCATGACCAAGCTTTCGTCGGGATACTGGAGCATTTTCGATCCGACCAATGGCTACACCGCCATTCACCGCCGCGCACTTGAAATCATTGATCACCGCACCCTGTCGCGGCGGTACTTCTTTGAAACCGACATGCTGATCCGGCTTGGTGAAGTGCGTGCAGTCGTTCTGGATATTCCGATGCGGCCTGTCTACGAAGATGAAGTCAGCGGTCTGAAGATCAGCAAAGTCCTGGGTGAGTTTCTATTCAAGCACATTCGCGCAACAATTCGGCGGATTATCTATTCTTATTTCCTGCGGGATTTCAATGTGGCGTCACTCAGTCTGCTTTTCGGAACGATCCTTCTATTCTTCGGCGTGATCTTTGGGTCATTCCACTGGATCCTCTCGATGCGCACCGGTGAACCGGCAACGACCGGAACTGTTTTCCTTGCCGCCTTGCCGGTTGCTATGGGGACCCAGATGTTTCTGTTCTTCCTTGGCTACGACACCAACGCCGAGCCGAAACGCCCCGTGCAGCGCCAGAGCGTGGTTGCTTCGCTGCTCCCGCAATGGACTGAAGAGGCTGTCACACCGCCGGATGCGGGCCAGTTGCCTGCCAGCAAGGAACGAGCCTAACATGTCACTTCCCTACATTCTGACCTTCGCGACCGTGATCCTGCTCGCCGTCGGTCAGGTCCTGTTCAAGCTGACCGCGCAGAAGATGTCCGGCAAACCAATCCTTGAAGCGCTTGCTACCAGCACGGTCCTCCTACCTTTCGCCATCGCGCTAGCTATCTACGGGATTGCGACGATGCTCTGGATCCTCGCGCTGCGCGACCTGCCGCTGGGCCGGGCCTACTTCCTCATGTCCCTGTCGTTCCTGATCGTGCCGACAATCTCGGTTCTGGTCTTTGCCGAACAATTCACGCCCGGCTTTGCCGTCGGGGGCGCGCTGATCGTGGCCGGGATCCTTGTCACCCAGTTATGGACCTAAAGCCTTCATGCTCAGCACTTTAACCCCGCTTCTGCCAGCTATGCTTCTAGCCGTGCTGGGCTCCTTCGCCGGCTGGACCCTCGGGTCGATCCCGCTGACACTGGCCGGTGCACCCTTCGCCACACTCTGGATCGCCGGGGTCGCCGGGGTTATCGGTGCGGTCATCGGGGCGCGCTGCGGCCCTGCTCTCTGGCCTGCCGTGGTCCTGCCGGAGGTGGCGCCCGCGTTCCGGCTTCCCTCCCTGCGATCGGCACTTCCGTGGCTGGCCGGTACGGGCGTCTTCCTCGTGGCTGCGGTCTGGTTCGTGAAGTCCGGAAACGCCCTGACGCTTTGGGCCGTGATGCTAGTGCTGGCGGTGGCTGCGTTTTTCACCTCCCGCCCGGAAAACCTGCCGGAGCGGACGACGTCCGGCCGCGCCCCTGCTCCTAACTTATCTTTATGGGCGGTGGCGCTCCTGGCACTCGGGATCATCGCGCTTTACGTCATCCTGCACCGGCCTGATGCGGATGACGCCTTCTATCTGAACCTGCCGCTAGGGCTACAGCTGCCCGGTGCCGGAATGATGGTCGAAGATACGATGTACGGCACGCCCGGCTGGCCGATCCTGGGCTCGAACTACCGGGCCGAGTCACTTCCGACCCTGACCGCAGCTTTGGCATGGGCAACCGGGCTTTCGGTGACCGCCGTGGCGCATGGCGTCTTGCCGGTCATCTGGTGCCTGACCTGGGCTTTGACCCTGGCGGTCATCGGCCGCATGGCCGTTGGCCGACACTGGTGGATCTTCGCGATCCTGTCGGTGCTTGCAACCATGGCGCTTGCGGGGACGCTACAGACCTGGGGCACCCACGGCGTCGCACGGATGTTCCACGGCAAGGCGCCACTTCTGGTGATCGTGGTGCCCCTGATCGTGCAGACGGTCCTCATGGTGCACGGTAATCTGGTTTCGACAGGACGCGCCTGGACCTTGCTCTTCATCTTTCAGACAGCGGCCCTTGGGCTTACGGCAAACGCGATCTACATCGCGCCGCTGACGCTGGGGCTGTCGCTCGCCGCGACGTTCCTGATCCGGCCGGACCTCAAGCGCTCTCTGATCCTGCTGACCGCTGCCGCCGTGCCGCTTCTGGTCGGGGTCTGGCTGGTTGCCGTCGATCCTCCGGTGGTGGCGGGCCACGGCAACGACGTCCGCGATTTGTCACTTTGGGACATGGCCGGGGGCAAGGTCAACCTCGGGGTGCTGCTGGTCACTCTTCTTGCGGCGGCGCTGGCGGCCCGTTTCGTGCCTGGCACGCGTGTGCTGACCGCATTTGTCCTCGCCGGCCTCGTGCTGATCGTGAACCCTCTGCTCTGGCCGCTCTTCAATCAGCACGTGACCGGCGGGCTTGCTTTCCGGGTCTGGTGGGCCATTCCGGTGCCGATGCTACTGGCGCTCGGGCTGACTTGGGCGGCCAGCCAGACGCCGAGGCCAAAATTGGCCGCAGCCCTGGTCGCCGCTGGACTGGCCGGGATGGCCGTCCTTCCTTCGGGCCTGATCGGGATGGCGGACACCTCGCTGAAGCCGTCGCTCCGCAAGCTTCCGGCGGAAGCTGATCTCGCGCGCCAGATCGTCGATATGGCCGGGCAGTCGATGACCCTGGCCCCCGAAGCGATCGCCGCCTGGCTGCCGATACTGGAAACCCGCCCGCCGGTCGTGTTTTCGCGCAGTCTCTATCTCTTCCACAGCGGCCAGGTCATGCGGCCTGAGGCGATCGCATCGCGCGTTCTGCTGGCCGACTGGATCGACGGCCGGGCCACGCCGACGCAGGCAGAAGTTGAAGCTGCGCTGTCGGCGCTCTGCGTCAAGACAATGGTCCTGCCGGCGGCGATGCATTCGGCAATCCCCGGCTTCGAGCCGATGACCGAAGTCGGCAGCTACAAGGTCCTGAAGCTTGATCGTCCCTGCGAGTGAATGATGGGCGGGCGAATCGCCCGCGTTCCCGTCAGATCCGCAGCAGCGGGTGCGCCAGACGCGGGTTCAGCCCCACGAACCGCAGCGGCGCGCCGGTCGCGGCAAGACATATGCAGTCCGTTACGGCCAGAGCCAAGGGCGTGTGTTTCACCGCTTCACTCCGCAATCTCGATGTCACCCCGACCGAAGTGGTCGTTCTCATCGGCATGGGCGCCCTGCAGGACAAGTGTCAGCTCCAGCCCGGCACTGCCGAATGGATGATCGCAGACCGGGGATACGATGCGGACTGGTTCAGAGACGCGTTGAAAGACAAGGGGATACGCCCCTGCACCTGCATCCCCGGCCGAAAGTCGCGCGGAAAGGCCATCCGATATGACAAGCGACGCTACCGCCGGAACCGGATCGAGATCAGGTTCGGTCGGCTAAAAGACTGGCGCAGGGTCGCCACGCGTTATGTCAGGTGCGCCAACCGTCATATGCTGGCTTTGACGATCAATGAGTCTGGACCCTAGGTGCGCACCTTATGCGCACTGTGGCAGAATCGTAGCATAGCAAAAACTCCCCGGCTTTGTGGCAGCAGGTGGCAGGGTCAAACTCTTGGGGCGGCGTTCGTCCGCTTTTGAGCCCAAAGCAGACCTACCGTCCGAGCGGAGAATCTGACGTAAACGACCAGGACGCGTTTTCTCTGCAAGTGCAAGCTGGCCAGCAGACAAAGTCGAATGCCCCCTGTTCAGCGACCCCGAAACCGTGCTTCACGCTGCGCGCCGCCCGATCTCCCGCAAGGAACGTACAGCTCCCTTTTGCAGCAAAGTGTCTTCACTAGTCGTTTCGCTGTTTTTTCGACTTCTCACAGCAACTCGCCACGTAATATGCTGCGTCCACGCGCTGGGCAAACCGATACAAGCGACATACCTGTGAAACGAGTGCTCTACTTGTTCCTTGTCACCGCAGCGGTCTTCGGACTGGTCGCCTTTACCGCGTGGCACCCGGAGCTTTGGGAGCCCTGGCTGGATGCGCAGGGGATCACGCGTGACGACCCCGTGTTCCGGAACGTCCTGAAACTCATATTTGCGGTGGTCCTGGGCGTGCCGCTGACCGCCCTGATCTATGCGATCGGCCGCCTCGGGTCGGACAGGACACAAAGGGATGTCCACGGCTACAAGGTCCTTCGTCTCAAAGCCGGAAGCCTCTGGTTTTACACAATCGCCTGCCTTTGCGCCGCCGCTCTGTTCTTCGGCTATCCCATGTTGGACCCACAGGCCCCGCATCCATGGGCCTTTCAGGCAGCCGGCCTTTTCTGTCTTGTCTGCATCCCGGTGTTTCTCAAGGCCAAGATGCTTTTCGACGACTCAACCCTGATCGTTTCCGACTCTATCGGCGGTCGTTCGACCCATCAGTGGTCCGATCTCGTGGATATTCGCGAGGTGTCGGAATTGAAGCACTATCTTTTTACCTTCAGGAACGGAACGCGGGCAAAGATTTCCTATAACTATGCAGGTCTGGGTGAGCTGATTGAAACGGCAAAATCGAACCTCAAAGTCCCTGCTTGAACAGCGGACGGTCGAGACCGGATCTGGTCAACATGGACCGGTGCTTTCGACCTGCACAGGTCTTCTTGATCGCCTGATCGGCCGGCACGGGCGCCCAGCGACGCGGGACCGTGCTGCCGCTGAACCACATTTCGGTTGACTCGGAAACCGGCGGCATGTCCTTTTGTAAAGCGGTTTAGTAAACCGATTCACATGATGGGATGATCGGTGCCAGTAGCGAGCCTCAGGGATGTGGCGCAGGCGGCGGGCGTGTCCGTGACGACGGTCTCGCGCTTTCTGAACGGCTCGCTGGAGCTGCCGGACAGGACGCGCTCGGCTGTTCAGGCTGCGATTGTTGAACTGAACTATCTGCCCAATCCGCACGCCCGCAGGCTTAGCCGGGGACGATCCGACACGATCGGACTTGTGATCCCCGATATCGCCACGCCGTTCTTTGCCACCTTGGTCGCGGCAGTCGAATCCGAGGCGGATCGCCGCGGGCTGGGCTTGACCCTGCATGCCACGCTGAACAGGCGAGAGCGTGAATTGTCCTATCTGCAGGCGGTCCGCCGAAATCAGGTGGACGGTCTGATCTTTGTGACCAATCATCCCGATGACGGTACCCTTGCAGCGGCGATCAACACGAGCGGGCAGGTGGTGGTCTTGGACGAAGATGTGGCCGGTACCTCGGTGCCAAAGCTTTTTTGCGACAACGACATGGGCGGGTATCTGGCCGGTCGGCATCTGGCCGAAGCCGGGCATCGCCGGGTGCTGTTCATTGGCGGGGTCGATGCCATGCTTAGCGGTACGCGCCGCTTTGCCGGCTTCAGGCGCGCCATGACCGAGGTCTGGGGCAAGGATGCCCGGATCGAACGTTATGAGGGCGAATATCTGGCCGAGTTTGGGCGCGCGGCGGCCGAACGCATGCTGGCGGCAGAGCACAAAGTGACAGCCGTGTTCGCCACGTCCGATGAAATCACCATCGGGGTGCTGGAGGTGCTGAATGCCGCAGGCATTCGCGTGCCGCAGGACCTTTCGCTTGTCGGGTTCGACGATGTCGGCCCCTTGCATCTTTTCGCACCCGCCGTGACTGCGGTGCGCCAGCCGGTCCGCGCCTTGGGTGTTCGCGCCCTGGCCTTGCTTCTGGATACCGACTGGACCGACCCGGAGAACCTCCCGGCTGAGGAGATTCTGCCTGTCACCCTGATCCTGCGGAATTCAGTTGCGCCGCGGATCCGGTCTTGAACTGCAACGTCCAACTTGAGGGAAACAAGATGAACACGATGAAAATGACGACCCTTTCACGGCGGGGCCTTGGGGTAATCCTCGGCTCGGCGGCTCTTCTGGCGGCGGTGCCGGGACTGGCGCAGGAAACCAAGAAGTTCGCCCTTGTCCAGATCAACCAGCAGGCCCTGTTCTTCAACCAGATGAACGAAGGCGCACAAAAGGCAGCGGATGCGGCCGGGGTCGAACTGGTGATCTTCAATGCCAACAATGACCCGGCAGCGCAGAACTCTGCGATCGAGACCTATATCCAGGAAGGCGTGGACGGCATCGCCATCGTCGCCATCGACGTCAACGGCATCATGCCGGCGGTGGATCAGGCCGTGGCGGCGGGGATTCCGGTCGTCGCCATCGACGCGATCCTGCCCGAGGACGGCAAGCAGTCGGCGGTGATCGGTGTCGACAACGGCAAGGCGGGTGCTGACCTTGGCGCCTACTTCGTCGAATATGCAAACGGCGCGGGCGGAGCAAAGCTTGGCGTTGTGGGCGCACTGAACTCGTTCATCCAGAACCTGCGCATGGATGGGTTCACCGGCGTTCTGACCGGCGTCGAAGGCATCACCATCGCAGGAACGGTTGACGGCCAGAACGTGCAGGACACGGCCCTTGCGGCGGCGGAAAACCTGATGACGGCGAACCCCGACATGACGGCGATCTATGCCACGGGTGAGCCGGCCCTTCTGGGCGCGGTCGCGGCCGTGGAAAGCCAGGGGCGGCAGGCTGACGTCAAGGTGTTCGGCTGGGATCTGACCGCCTCGGCCGTGGCCGGGATCGATGCAGGCTATGTCGAGGCGGTGATCCAGCAGGACCCGGCCGGCATGGGCGCCGCCGCCATTGACGCGCTGAAGACGATCACCGAAGGCGGCACGGTCGAGCGCAACATCTCGGTTCCTGTCACCATCGTCACCAAGGCGAATGTCGACGACTTCCGCTCGATGTTCGAATGACCGGAACGACGCTTCACCCTGAAGCGTCCGCTGCGGGAGGGGGGGATCCCCTCTCGCACGCCGCGGCGCCGGTGCCTCTGGTGTCACTGCGCGGGATCACCCTGACCTTCGGCTCGCATCAGGCGCTCAGGGGCGTCGATCTCGATGTGCGGCCCGGCGAATGCCTTGGCCTGATCGGCGACAATGCGGCGGGAAAATCGACGCTGTCGAAGGTGATGTCGGGCACCTACATTCCCGATGCCGGAACGATCAGCGTCAATGGCGAACCTGTCCGGTTCTCCGGTCCGTCCGATGCCCGCGCAAGGGCTATCGAGATGGTGTTTCAAGACCTGAGCCTGTGTGACCATGTCGATGTCGTCGGCAACCTCTTTCTCGGGCGCGAGCTGACGCGCGGCCCGTTTCTGAACCAGAAGCGCATGCTGACCGAAGCGCGGCAGATGCTGGACGCGCTGGAGATCCGCATTCCGCGCCTGACGGCCAAGGTGGAAAAGCTGTCGGGCGGCCAACGGCAGGCCATCGCCATCGCGCGGGCGGCCAGCTTTCAGCCCCGCGTGCTGATCATGGACGAGCCGACCTCGGCGCTTGCGGTTGCCGAGGTGGAGGCCGTGCTGGCGCTGATCAACCGGGTCAAGGCCAAGGGCGTCGGCGTGGTGCTGATCACGCACCGCCTGCAGGACCTGTTCCGCGTCTGCGACCGGATCGCCGTGATGTATGAGGGCACCAAGGTGGCAGAACGGCTGATCGGCGAGACGAACCTGCAAGAACTGGTCGATCTGATCGTCGGCAAGGGGGCGCATTGATGGAGGGTTATTCCGAACGCGCCAAGGGGTCGTCGCTTGCTGATTTCGTGGCCGAACATGCGCAGGTTCTGTCGATCGCGGTGTTCTTTCTGGCCTGCATGCTGCTGTTCAGCCTGCTGTCCTCGACCTTTCTGACCGCGGGCAACCTTTTGAACATCGTCCGGCAGGCCGCGCCGGTGCTGATCGTGGCGGTGGCGATGACACTGGTGATCACGACCGCAGGGATCGACCTGTCGGTCGGCTCCAACGTGGCCTTGGCCAACGCGGTGGCAGCAATCGCGCTGGCGGCGGGGCTGGACTGGCCGCTTGTCGTGGTCTTGATGCTGGTGATGGGCGGGGTGATCGGGGCCGTGCAGGGCTGGTTCATCGCCTATCAGGGCATCCCGGCCTTCATCGTCACGTTGGCAGGTCTGTCTATCCTGCGTGGCTATGCGCTGTATCTGACCGAAGGGTACTCGATCCCGATCAAGGACGTGCCGGGGTTCTTCTGGCTGGGACGCGGCACGCTTTGGGGATTCCCGGTGCCAGCCCTAATCTCGATCCTGGTGGCAGTTCTGGGCTTTGTCGTCATGCTGCGCACGCGCTATGGGCGGCAGGTGGTGGCGGTGGGGTCGAACATGGAGGCGGCGCGGCGTGTGGGGATGCCCGCGCTCTGGACAGTGGCGTCGGTCTATGTGGTGTCGGGCGTGGCTTGTGCCATTGCGGGCCTGTTGATTGCAGCGCGGCTAGGGTCGGGGTCGTCGAACGCCGCCGTGGGGTTCGAATTGCAGGTGATTGCGGCGGTGGTCCTTGGTGGCACGTCCCTGATGGGCGGCAAGGCCAGCATGATCGGCACCGTTTTGGGTACGATGACGATCGCGGTCATCGGCAACGGGTTGATCCTGGTCCACATATCGCCCTTCTTCACGCAAATCGTGACGGGGACGATCATCCTTGCGGCGATCTGGATGAACACCAAACTGTTCAGCGGTGGCTTGCGGCTAAGAAAGAGACCGAAATGACGCACGAACTTTCCCCGGCGCATGTCGGGTCCGGTCAGGTGATGACGGTGGACGGCCCGATCAACAGCGGCGATCTGGGCGTGACCCTGATGCACGAGCATCTGCAGAACGACTGTTCGTGCTGGTGGCATCCGCCGACAGACCCCGCGCGGCAATATCTGGTCGACGGTCCGGTGCGGATCGAAATCCTGTCCGAACTGCGACAGGACCCCTTCGTGAACAAGCACAACATCGCACTGGACGATCTGGACCTGTGCATCGAAGAGGTCGCCGACTTTGCCCGGGCAGGCGGGCGCACCGTGGTTGACCCGACCTGCCGCGGCATCGGACGCGATCCGGTCAAACTGCGCCGGATCGCGGCCGAGACGGGGCTGAATATCGTGATGGGGTCGGGGTATTATCTGGCGTCGTCCATGCCGGAAGAGGTGGCGCGGCTGTCGGTTGACGACATCGCAGACCAGATCGTCGCCGAGGCTTTGCACGGCACCGACGGCACGGATGCCAAGATCGGCTTGATCGGCGAGATCGGGGTTTCCTCAGATTTCACCCCGGACGAAGAAAAGTCCCTGCGTGGTGCGGCGCGGGCGCAGGTGCGGACCGGTCTGCCGCTGATGGTGCATCTGCCGGGGTGGTTCCGGCATGGTCACCGTGTTCTGGACATCGTCGAGGCGGAGGGAGCCAACCTCTTCCACACTGTCCTCTGCCACATGAACCCCTCGCATGACGACTGGGACTATCAGCGCACCATCGCCGAGCGAGGCGCTTTCATCGAATTCGACATGATCGGCATGGATTACTTCTACGCCGACCAGCAGGTGCAATGCCCCAGCGATGACGAGGTGGCGCGGGCGATCCTGCGGCTGGCCGATGCGGGTCATCTGGACAAGGTGCTGCTGTCGCAGGATGTCTTCATCAAGATGATGCTGACGCGCTATGGCGGCAACGGCTATGCCTTCGTGCAGCGCCACTTCCTGCCGCGACTGGCGCGCCACGGGATGGACGCAGCCTCGCGTGATATGCTGATGACAACCAATCCCCGGCGCGTCTTCGACGCCTCCATCTGACGAAATGAGGATTCCATGACAACCAAGGTACTTCTGGTCGGTGAAAGCTGGGTCTCTTCGGCCACCCATTACAAGGGGTTCGATCAGTTCGGCAGCGTGACGTTCCATCTGGGCGCGGAACCCTTGGTGGCGGCGCTGAAGGGATCAGAGTTCGAGCTGACCTACATGCCCGCGCATGAAGCGGTCGAAGCGTTTCCCTTCGAGATGGAGGGGCTCGATGCCTATGACGTCATCATCCTGTCGGACATCGGGGCCAATTCCTTCCTGCTGCCGCCCGCCGTCTGGCTCCGGTCGCAGACCGTGCCGAACCGGCTGCGGCTGATCAAGGCCTGGGTCGAACGCGGTGGCGGGCTGTTGATGGTGGGGGGTTATTTCAGCTTTCAGGGCATCGATGGCAAGGCGCGCTGGCGCAAGACCCCGGTAGAGGATGTACTGCCCGTCACCTGTCACCCGTGGGACGACCGGGTCGAGATGCCCGAGGGCGCCGTGGCCGAGGTCTTGCAACCCGACCATCCCGTGCTGGCGGGACTGAACGGCGCATGGCCGTTCGTCCTTGGCGTCAACGAGGTCGAGTTGCGCCCCGATGCACAGGTTCTGGCGCGGATACCTGAAGATCAGGGCGGGCATCCGCTGCTGGTTCTGGGTGGCTACGGCAAGGGGCGCACGGCGGCCTGGACCTCGGATATCGGGCCGCATTGGCTGTCGCCAGCGTTCTGCGCCTGGGAGGGCTATGGGCGGCTCTGGAAGAACCTGCTCGGTTGGCTTTCGCATGATCGGGACTGACGGACGTCAGGGCTGCCGCAGGATCTCCGCCATCTCAGCGCGGGTCGGGAAGGCAGCCCCAGTCCCCGGGCGCGATACCGTGATTGCCGCCGCCGCCGTCGCATGGCGCAGGGCGCGCGCGTCAAGGGCGACACCCCGCAGGGCCGCCGAGGCCAGCGCGGTCGCCATGAAGCAATCGCCCGCCCCGGTGGTGTCCACCACCTCGCAGGGCTGCGCCGGGACGTGGACGTCCGCCGTCGCCGTGACCAGCCGCGCGCCCTTCGGCCCAAGCGTCAAAACTACCTGGGCGACGCCAGACGCCCTGAGCGCCTCGGTGCCGCCCAACGCGGAAGCCTCGCTTTCGTTGACGAAGGCAATGTCGATCAGCGACCAAAGCTGTCCAAAGAACGCGCGCAGCGGCGAAGGGTTGAGGGCGGTCTGCATCCCCATCGCGCGGGCCTGCCGCAGGGCAGCACCCGTGGTTGCCGCCGACAGGTTGCCTTGCAGCACCAACAGATCGCCCGCCACCGCGCCGACAAGGGCCGCTGAGGCCGCCTCGGCCGTCATCCCCGACGCTGCGGCATTGGTCGTGATGACCGCGTTGTCGCCCGACCGCGTGCGAAGGATGATCGAGAAATCACTGGCCACCCCTGCCACGCGGACAAGCTCCGCCTCGACAGGCTCCGCCGCCAGCCGCAGCCGGATGTCATCGGCGCGCGTGTCCTCCCCCACAGCCGCGCAAAACCGGCAGGACAGCCCCGCCCGACCCAAGACGATCGCCTGGTTCGCGCCCTTGCCGCCCAGATCGACCTCCCCCGCCTCGGCATGGATCGATGCGCCGAAGGTGGGCGGTTCCGCCACCGTCACGGCCTCGTCCAGGGCCACATTGCCAATCACAAAGGCGCGCATGTCGCTGCCACTCTCCACTTAAGGTCTTTCAATGCAAACCATATCCAACCGCAGCTCAGGCGCGATAGGCGAAATCTTCGGGCGCGAAAAGGTATTGATCGGAATGATCCATTGCCCGCCTTTTCCGGGCGCTCCGCGCTATCGTGGGGCGACGGTGGATAGCCTTTATGACGCCTGCCTGCGCGACGCCGAGGCGCTGGTGGCAGGCGGCCTGCACGGGCTGATTGTCGAAAACCACGGCGACATCCCGTTTTCCAAGCCCGAGGATATCGGCCCGGAAACCCCGGCCTTCCTGTCGGTGGTGACCGACCGGGTGCGCCGGGCAACCGGCGTGCCTGTCGGCATCAACGTGCTGGCCAACGCGCCCTTGCCCGCGCTGGCGATTGCAGTGGCAGGCGGGGCGGCTTTCATCCGGGTCAACCAGTGGGCCAATGCCTATGTCGCCAACGAAGGCTTCATGGAGGGCCGCGCGGGCGAGGCGCTGCGCTACCGGTCGCTTCTTCGGGCGGAAAACGTGCGGATCTTTGCGGACGCGCATGTGAAGCACGGCAGCCACGCCATCGTCGCGGATCGCACGGTGGCCGAGCTGACCCGTGATCTGGCCTTCTTCGACGCCGACTGCGTGATTGCCACCGGCCAGCGCACCGGCCATTCCGCCAGCCCCGAGGAAATCGACGAGATCGCCGGGGCAACGCACCTGCCGGTGCTGGTGGGGTCGGGCGTGACCGAGGACAACATCGCGTCGATCCTGTCGCGCACCAACGGCGTCATCGTCGCGTCGTCGCTCAAGGTCGGCGGCGTCTGGTGGAACCCGGTCGAACCGGAACGCGTGAAACGCTTTGTGGAACGCGCGTCCGGCGCGACGTGACAGCTGCCCCGGCCCGCGGATCAGCGTCCCTGCCAGCGGTCCATGATATAGGCGGCCGTCATCAGGTCCAGATGCGCGCCGCCGCCATTCTTGGCGATGGTGATCTCATCGTCGGACCTGCGTCCGAAATCCCCCGAAGCGATGTCATAAAAGTCCGCCACCACGTCGGACTCGGTGATCGCCCCTGACCGGATCGGCGCGATCAACTCGCCGATGTGATGCACCGTCGTCGCCCGCGCGTCGACAAAGACCCGCGCCCGCGCCATCGCTGCGTCATCCACCTCGCGCATGTCGGGGCGGTAGGCACCGATCAGGTCCAGATGCTGTCCCGGCTGCAACCACGCACCCTTGACCAACGGCTCTGTCGCCATGGTGCAGGTGCAGATGATATCCGCCGCGCGCACCGCAGCCTGCAAATCTTCCGCCACCGGCAATCCCATCGCCGCAGCCGAGCTTCGCGACCAGACGGTGAACCGGGCGTCGGGCCAGATGGCCCGGTAGGCCTGAACCATGGAGCGCGCCACCGATCCCGCCCCGACCAGCAAGATATTGCGGGCATCCTTGCGCGCCAGAAGGCTTGCGGCCAGCAGACTGTCGCCCGCCGTTTTCCACTTCGTGACCAGATGGAAATCCACCATCGCCGACAGCACGCCCGTCGCGTCGTCAAACAGGGCCACCGCCCCATTTATCGACGACAATCCGCGCGAGGTGTTGGCGGGCACCACGGTCGCCACCTTGACCAGCGATCCCAGCCCGTCGATCCACGCCGCCCGGTCAAGCAACGTATCCGGTCCCCGCCGCAGGATCAGATCGGCAATTTCCGCCCGGGGCCGCGCATGTCCCGCGACCATCGCCTCCAACAACCCGTGCCAGTCGAGGACAGCCTCGGCCTCCGCCCCGATCATGTCTACCTTCATTGCCCCGTCTCGATCCCCACTGGTCCCACCGTTTCCTTGCGCCTCGCCGTCTCGCGCCACAAGGTGTAGATCCCGGCCCCGCAGATCAGCGTGATGCCGATCCAGGCGACCCAATCCGGCCAGGTGCCAAAGACCACCGCGCCCCAGAAGATCGCCATCGGCATTCCGACATATTCAAAGGGCGCGACCAACCCCGCTTCAAGCGTCCGGTACGCCTGCGCGATCATCAGTCCGCCGATGCAGACTGCAAGTCCCGTCGCCAGAAAGATCGGCCAGTCGGCCATTGGTGGCCAGATCCAGGGCCGGAACAAGAATTCCAGGATCGCATCATCCGTCGCAAGATGTCCGTCGCCAACCCAAAGCCCCATCAGCGAACTGACGACGACGAAGCCGAGCTGCACGAAAAAGCTCAGGCTTACGGCCGATTCCGTGCCGCCGATCGCCCGCGTGATCAGATTTCCCGTCGCATAAAGAAGCGCCGAAAACAGCACCAACAGGGCAGCCGGCTGGATCACCCCGGCGCCGGGTCGCAGCATCACGATCACGCCGATCAGCCCGACAACAACCGCAGTCCAGCGCCGCCACCCGACCTTTTCGCCCAAGATGACGACAGAAAGGAAGGTGATGGCCAGCGGACTGACGTAAGCGACCGCCGAGGCATCCGCGATGGGCATCGCCGCGAGGCCAAGAAAGAACGCCACGTTCGACACCATCACGATGGCCACGCGCAGCAGCTGCGCCCCCAGGCGCTTTGACCGCAGCTGGGCAAATCCCGTCCCGGATATGGCGATGAAGCACATCAGGAACGACATTCCGATCAGCGCCCGGATCAGGATAACCTGATGCAAGGCATAGCCGCCGGAAAGGAACTTGATGGACACATCGTTGACCGAAAAGATCACGGTCCCGCCGATGGCAAGCAGGATTCCGGTCAGAGAGCGCGACAGAGCCATGGACGCATATGAAGGTGTGGGTTCGCCGCGGTCTGTCCTGCCCGCGACACCAAAAGGCAGGAACGGGACTGCGCGCACAAATCCCTGGTCCGGCGCTTTTCCGCGCCGCCATCCGATTGACCGGGCAAACGAAAAGCAATATGACGATTGGAACGTTCCACAAAGCCAATGTGACTGCTGCTTCAGTCCCGCAAAGGATCCCCGCTGGTGAGCATTGATGTCCCGCAACAGATCCTTGATGCGCTGACCGATGTCGACATGCCGCGGCTGAAACCTGACGGGAATCCGGGCCGACACGTCAACATCGCAGGGCTTTTGGTTCCGACCTACACCACGGCTTGTCTGGTCGTCGGCAGCGGCGCGGCGGGTCTGCGCGCCGCGGTGGAGATGAAGCGCCGCGCTGTGGATGTGACGATCATCAGCCGAAGCGCCTGGGGTGGGACCTCGGCCTGTTCGGGTTCGGACAAGCAGACGTTGCACACCGCCAACACCGCCGATCAGGGCGACAACTATACCGCCATGGCCCGGGCGATCCGGGCGGGCGGGGCAATGGACGAAGATACCGCCTATGTGGAGGCGGTCGGGTCATCGCGCGCGGTGGCCAGCCTGCAATATCTGGGCCTGCCTTTGCCGCAGAACCGGCTTGGCGGCACGCTGCGCTATCAGACTGACCATGACGAGGTGGGCCGGGCCACCAGTTGCGGGCCACGCACGTCGCGTCTGATGGTCAAGGTGCTGGCCGCCGAGGCGATGCGGCTGGACATCCCGCTGCACAACCAGACCACAGCGATACGCATCCTGACCCTGGGGCAGGGCGCGGACCGCCATGTTCAGGGGTTGGTCGCGATCCGCGCCGACGCGCGGTCCGACAGCAACCCGCATGGCTTTGCGATCTATCATTGCGCCACATTGGTCGTGGCCTCGGGCGGACC
>JANPKV010000175.1:0-12451 GCA_031426185.1 Rhodobacterales bacterium
TCGATGCAGAAAACCAGCCGGTCGGTCTGCCAATAGTCGAACAGCATCCGCACAAGCGCGCGCCGGTGGCGCATGCGTTTGTCGATGGTGCTCTGGATCCCGCCGAGATCGGGAAGCGGGGTGGCGTCCTCGTTGAAAAGATAGTCGATGGCCGGCAGGTTGGTTGACTGGCGCATGCGCTCCACCAGCCGTTTGGCAACGTGCCATTTCTTGCAGGTGACCATCATGAGCGTGCGTTCGCGCCCGATGGTCGCCTCGTTTTCCCAGAACCGCGGCGCAAAGCGACGACCAAGCCGCCCGCGCCCGGTCAAAAACCCGAACAGTTTCCGCCCTTCGTTCGAGATCGCGAACGTCGCCTTGCTGTCGTTGTACAACTCTCCCAGACGCCGCTTGAGATCGCGGGCCTCGGGGCTGATCTTGCGGGCGAAGAGGCAGTCCTGGCTGATCAGCAGGTCATACTGGTCGTTGTAGAAACTGACCGGCATGCCATAGTCGGAAAACATCAGGAAGGTCAGCGTCCGCGACCGGATTTCGGTTCCTGCGACGAGATGACGGACGAGGGTCTGGAAGAACGTCTCGTCGGGAATCCAGGTGGTGCGAAAGAACCGCACGATGTCCGCACGGCGATCGCACAGGTCCAGCACCGCCTCGATCGTCCGCCGACGCAGGCACCACCACTGGCTGCCGATCTGCATGACAAGATCGGCCGGAATGGCGCGTTCCAGTTTCAGCCGCTGCTGCATTGACAACGCGGCGTAAAAGAGCGGTTTCTGGGTGCGTTCGTTGAACCAGTGGCGATAGATCAGGCGTTCTTCCTTGATGCCCGTCCGGATCCAGTCCGAGGCAAAAAAATCGACGCTTTCGATGAAATCGGCATCGTTGCGGTCCAGAAAGGTGCGACAGTAATCTGCCGATTTGATCGGCATGCAATCGCCCGACAGCAGGTAAAAGTGGGTGGCATGCGGAAAGGCGTTCATTGCGGCGCGTACCGCTTGCAGCGTCGCGTCCACCAGGCTCCATTCGCCCCAACCGCACTTGATCCGATTTTGGGCAAAGACCACGGACGCATTGTCCTTCAGCGCGTTGCGGACGGTCGCAAAGTCGGCGGGCCTGGCGCGCGCATCAAAGTGAATGGACAGGAAGTCGCCCGCCTGGGTCAGGCGTTCCGCTTGCGCGATGATCCCTGCGGGATCCTTGTGACATAGAAGGATAAAGGCGATACGTGCCATCTGAGGTGACGTGATCCGATCAGGAAGCTGCACAGATTGCTTAAAGTGTCCGATGCCCGGTTGAAAAGACACTACTTCTTTGGTCTGTTGAGTTCATAAAGAAGGACAGTGATGTATTTTATTGCGCGGTGACATGCTGAGACCGCGAAAAAAGGTGGATTGATGGGGTTTCCCGGAACCTGGATGACTGAAAGCGAAAGCGTGGTGTACCGCGTCGTGCCGAAATGTGCCTGCTCGACGATCGGGCAGATCATGTATTATTCCGACCACGGAGCGTTCTTTGACGGCGACATCCATGACGCAACCAAGGGCCTGCACAAATGGGCGCTTGATGCCAGCCAGCCGCTGATCGACCGCAACGTCAAGACGCACGCATCCTATGCGTTCACCTGCGTTCGCAATCCCTATACGCGCATCCTGTCATCGTTCTTTGACAAGATCTGCGGCGTGCAGCGCAACGGCAAGCGGTATCGCGGCAATCTCGTGCCCCTCCTGACGCAAAAATACGGGATCGATGTCGGTGGCCCTGACGGCAAGGACGACTTTGACCAGATCGCCAGTTTCCGGCGGTTCCTGTTGTTCGCGCGCGACACGATCCGCTGGAAAAAGCCGATGGAGCCGGACATCCACTGGTCAGCCATGTCGGGGCATGTGTCGACCTACATCGTGAATGGCGGAAGATACGACCACATCTTCTTTACCGAAAAGTTCGACGAGGGCATGCAGGTCGTGCTCGACAACATCACGGTCAAGCACAAGGTCAACCTCAAGAAAATCCCCAAGTTCAACGAGAGCGAAGGGCATGGGCCGAAACGGGCCCACCCGGTCGAGGACTATTTCGACGATCTGTCGATGCATCTCATCTGGGAGATGTACAAGCGCGACTTTCAAGCATTCCGATACGATTTCGACAACCCCGCCAACAAGATGCCCTTGGGCGAGATCGATCTGGCCGAGGTGCATGCCAGACTGGGCGAGTGATCTTCGTGACCCGCCGGGTGCACCTGCGGTCCGCTGCGAACCGGCAACCACGAAATCTCCATGGCTGACCAGACAGTGATGATCGATCCGGCCCGTCAGATCAGACCGCGGGTGCGGAACAGCGCCTTGAGGTCCGCCTCGGGGCGGGCACCGAAATGGCTGATGACTTCGGCGGCGGCGACGCAGCCCATGGCACCAGCGGTCTGCAGCGACTGGCCGGTCGCCATCCCGTAAAGGAACCCCGCCGCGAACAGGTCCCCTGCCCCGGTGGCGTCGACCGGCACGACGCGGTGAACCGGCACCTCGACACGTTCGTGGCCTCGGATCAGGATCACATCCGCGCCCGACTGGGTGCAGACCACCATCGGGCAAATCCGGCGCGCCTCGGTCAGCGCCGCCTCCAGATCCTCGGTCTGATAAAGCGCGGTCCATTCATGTCGATTGCCGATCACGTAATCCATGTCCTCGGCCACCAGGCGCTGAAAATCAGCGCGGTGGCGGTCCACGCAAAAGGGATCGCTGAGCGCAATGCCGGCCTTGCCGCCCCCGGCATGACAATCGCGCGCCGCCTGCAGGAACGCCTGCTTGCCCTTGTCCTTGTCGAACAGATACCCTTCGAGGAACAGATAATCGGTCTGGCCCGTCACTGTCGCGGCCACATCTGCGGGGCTGAGATCGGCAGAAATGCCCAGATAGGTATTCATCGAGCGTTCACCGTCGGGGGTCACGAAGATCATGGAGCGTGACGTCGGCAAATCGGCATCCGCCACCGGCGGGTTCGGGAAATCGGTGCCCTCGGCGGCCAGCGACCGCGCATAGAACCGCCCCAGCGCGTCGTCGCGCACGCGGCCCACAAAGGCGGTCTTCATTCCCAGATTCCCCAGACCCGCCAAGGTATTGGCCACCGACCCGCCCGGAGCTTCGGTGCGGTCGCGCATCGCGCCATAAAGCATCTCGCCGCGTTCGCGTTCGACCAGCTGCATGACGCCCTTTGTGATGCCCATCAGGTCTAGGACCGTGTCTTCGGTCTGGCTCAGCACGTCGACGATGGCGTTGCCGATGCCGACAACCTGATAGCGTGTCATATGGACTTGTCCTCGAACTGGCACCATTCCACGATGGGACAGATGCCGCATTTGGGTTTGCGCGCAATGCAGATGTAGCGACCGTGCAGGATCAGCCAGTGATGCGCATGTTGCTGGAATTCGGCGGGTACGTTGTCTTCGATGGCGCGCTCCACCGCGATCTCGTCCTTGCCTGGCGCGATCCCGGTGCGGTTGCCGACGCGAAAGATGTGGGTGTCCACGGCTTGCGCGGGCTGGTGAAACCACATATTCAGGACGACATTCGCGGTCTTGCGGCCAACCCCGGGCAACGATGCCAGCGCCGCACGGCTGGACGGCACCTCGCTGTCGTAGCGTTCGACCAGAATGCGGCTGAGCGCGATCACGTTCCTGGCCTTGTTGCGATAAAGCCCGATGGTCTTGATGTGCTGGATCAGGAGATCCTCGCCCAGGGCCAGCATTTTTTTGGGGGTATCGGCAATTGCGAACAGGCCGCGTGTGGCCTTGTTGACGCCGATATCGGTGGCTTGCGCCGAAAGGGCAACGGCGACCAGCAAAGTGAAGGCATTGATGTGCTCCAGTTCGCCCTTCGGTTCCGGTTCGCCTTGGCGGAACCGGGTGAAGATTGCGCGCATCGTGCGATAGTCGAGCTGCCTTGCCATCCGCCCCATATGCCAGCGGGGCTGCTGCCCGACAAGCATTAGGCGCAGAATTCGGGTCGCGGGTGGCGCCGATGCCGCCTATCTAGGGTCTCGAGGAGAACGCCCATGACCGACCAGTCCCCCGCCTACCATTACGCCGTTATCGCGCGTGCGCTGAAGATCATCGATGGCGGCGGTCCAGGCCTGACGCTGGATGACCTCGCGGCGCAGATGGGCATGAGCGCCGCGCATTTTCAGCGCACCTTTTCGCAATGGGTCGGGGTCAGTCCCAAGCGGTATCAGCAATACCTGACGCTTGACCATGCGCGCCGCCTGCTGGCCGAACGGCATACCACGCTGCAGACGGCGCATGAGGTGGGGCTGTCCGGAGGCGGGCGTCTGCATGACCTTTTCCTGACATGGGAGGCGATGTCGCCCGGCGACTATGCCCGTGCGGGTGCGGGGCTGACCATCCATTGGGGCTGGTTCGAAAGCCCGTTTGGCGCTGTCATCGCCATGGGCACCGACAAGGGCCTTTGCGGCCTGGGGTTCGCGGCCGACATGGGCGAGGCCGCCGCGATGGAGGATCTGCTGCAGCGTTGGCCAAGGGCCGGTTTCGTCGAGGACCCAGTGCGCCTGCGGCCATGGGTTCTGCGTGCATTCGGGTCCGAACCGGACGGAGGGCCGCCACTTTTCCTGATCGGGGCACCGTTCCAGATCAAGGTCTGGGAGGCGCTGCTGCGGGTCCCCTCGGGTCATGTCACGACCTATTCCGATATAGCCACCGCCATCGGCCACCCCGGAGCGATGCGGGCCGTCGGGTCCGCCGTCGGGCGCAATCCGATCAGTTTCCTGATCCCGTGTCATCGGGCGCTGCGCCGAGACGGCGGGCTTGGCGGCTATCACTGGGGATTGCCCACCAAACGCGCCATCCTGGCCTGGGAAGCCGCCCGCACGGACATGTGACGGAACTGCCCGATGCGCGGATGACTGCCGATAACACTGTCCCCTGTAAGTCTTACGCGACCCTTGTTATACTGTGGCTCGAGCCCGAGAAACGGGCCGGTGACACGACGAGGCGAGAGCAATGATGATAAGAACCCCTTTGATCCTGGCAACCGTCAGCCTTTTGGCGTTGACGGCTTGCGTGAACCCGGTTGTCAGCCCCGACGACCCCAATGCGCGGGCCAAGACCGGCGCGATTACCGGCGGCCTGATCGGGGCCGTTCTGGGCGGGTCGGGCGGTGACGAGAGTCTTGGCCGCGCGGTGGCCGGCGGCGTGATCGGGGCCGCGATCGGCGGCGCGATCGGGGCCACGCTGGACCAGCAGGCCGCAGAACTGCGCGGATCGCTGGATTCTGACATTTCGGTCACGAATACCGGCGAGTACCTGATCGTGAACATGCCGCAGGACCTGCTGTTCGCGACCGACAGCGCAGCACTTCAGCCAGCCTTGACCAGCGACATCAAGACGGTTGCGGCCAGCTTGCTGAAATATCCAAACAGCCGGATCGACGTCATCGGCCATACCGACAACACCGGTTCAGCCGCCTACAATCAGGACCTGTCGCAGCGCCGCGCGGTTTCCGTGGCCAATGTGCTGCGCGAAAGCGGCGTGCCGAACGGTCGTCTCATCGCCTTTGGCCGGGGCGAGGATCAGCCGATTGCCAGCAACGCGACCGTCGACGGCCGCGCGCAAAATCGCCGCGTCGAGATCATCATCCGCCCGACCAACTGATCGCAGACCGTCGAAAGCCACCGGGACCCGCAGGCAGTTTGCCCGGCGGGTCCTTTTTTCATTGAGCCTTGGTGACCGCGGTCATATGTTTTGACCAATTCCGGAGCCAGGGCCATGCCTTTCACCAAGATTCAGCCTGACAAATTGTCCAATTCCGTGGTGCGCCAGATCGAGTTGCTGATCCTGCGCGGCATTTTGCGGCCCGGCGAACGGCTGCCTGCCGAACGCGAACTGGCCGACCGGCTTGGCGTGTCGCGGCCGTCCTTGCGGGATGCGGTCGCCGACCTGCAGCAAAAGGGGTTGCTGTCGACGCGGCCGGGCGCGGGCGTCTTTGTGGCCGACGTGCTGGGATCGGCGTTCTCCGAAGGGTTGGTGCGCCTATTCGCGTCGCATCAAGAGGCGGTCTTTGACTATGTCAGTTTTCGCCGCGACATGGAGGGACTGGCGGCAGAGCGTGCCGCGACATTTGCATCAGACACCGACCTGCGCGTGATCGGGATGATTTTCGACCGGATGGAAGCCGCGCATGAAAAGCGTGATCCGACGGACGAGGCGGAACTTGATGCCGCGTTTCATCTTTCGATCATCGAGGCCAGCCATAACGTGATCATGCTGCACATGATGCGGTCCATGTATGACCTGCTGCGGCAGGGGGTGTTCTACAATCGCCAGATCATGTTCCGCAACCGCATGACCCGCGATCACCTTCTGGACCAGCACCGAGCCATCAACGCGGCTTTGCAGGCGCGCGATCCGGCAGGTGCCCGTGCGGCGGTCGAGGCGCATATGGGCTTTGTCGAAAAATCATTGGCAGACCAGCTGCGCGAGGAGCAGAACGAGACGATTGCCCGGCAGCGGTTCGATCACGAAAGCACGCGCGCGACATGAAAAAGCCCGGCCGAAAGGACCGGGCTCATTCTTCCTGACGACGTCGATCCGTCAGTGAAAGCGCTGTTCGACGTAGCCGATGGCATCGTCGATCGATGCCGACGACGCGTCTTTCGACATCTGCTTGCCTAGAACGTCGCTTGCCACGCTGACGGCCAAAGCCACGGCCTTGTCGCGGACATCTTTCATCACGGCCATTTCCGACGCCGCGATCTGTTCCTGGGCGGCGGCAATGCGGCGCGTGATGGACTGCGCCAGGTCTTGCTTGGCCTGAGCGGATGCGGCCATCGCCTCGTCGCGTGCCGTGGCGACGATGCGGTCGGCCTGTTCACGGACTTCGGCTTGCTTGCGTTCATAGGAGGCGAGGATCGTCTTGGCCTCTTCACGGAGCGCACGGGCTTCGTTCAGTTCGGCCTTGATCTGGGTGGCACGGGCATCCAGCATTCCGGTCAGTTTGGCCGGCACACCGTAATAAACAAGAACGCCGATGAAACAGATAAAGGCTATCAGCACGACAAAGTTGGTATTGCCGAGCGAAAAGAACGGCCCGGTTGCAGCCATTGCGGGCGAAGCACCGAAAAGCAGGATCGGGATCAGGCGGATCATCACATCACCCCTTTCAGGCGGGCGGACATGGCTGCGGCGATTGCCGTGGCATCCGCCTTGCCGCCAAGTGCTGCGACCAGTGCAGCGGCGGTGTCGCGGGCCACTTCGCCCACAGCCTCCGTCGCACCGGCCTGAATTTCAGCCAGCCGCTTTTCTGCTTCGGCTGATCGGGCGGCGATGTCCGCATCGGCCTTGGCAATGGCGATGTCGAGATCCTTCTGGATTTCGGCACGGGTGCTGGCGGCAATCTTGCCTGCCTCGGTCCGGGCCTGGGCCAGGGCGTCGTTATAGGCTTTTTCTGCCGCCACGGCCTTTTGCTTCAGCTCTTCGGCCGAAGCGAGGTCGTTGGTGATGGTGCCCCGACGTTCGGCCAGAACTCCGCCGATCCGCGGCAGGGCAATGCGGGTCAGCACCAGATAGATCACGACAAGCGTGACGGCGAGCCAGAAGATCTGGTTCGGCCAGGTCGAAAAATCCAGTTGCGGCATGCCCGCCTTTTCGGCGTGCTCGGCTGCACCTGTTGCGGCTTCTGTCGCCATCGTCACACTCCTTCGCGAAACCCTGTAGTGTCCGGCCAGAGGGGGTGTCCCCCACTGGCCGATCCTAAAGTTCACAAGGATTAGACGGCGAACATCAGCAGAAGGGCGATCAGGAACGAGAAGATGCCCAGAGCTTCGGCGAACGCGATGCCGACAAAGAGGTTGGCCATCTGGCCCGGTGCTGCCGACGGGTTGCGCAGGGCACCCGACAGGAAGTTGCCGGCAATGTGGCCCACGCCGATGCCAGCGCCGCCCAGACCCATCGTGGCCAGACCGGCACCGATGAACTTGCCCATTTCTGCGATATCGCCTTCCATTTGGTAGCTCCTTTTTGGAATTGGCTGAAAAGTTGGTCCGGACCCTAGTGGTGTGCGTCGCCGACGGCGTCACGCAGATACACGCAGGTCAGAATGGTGAACACGTAGGCCTGAACCGCTGCGACCAGCAGCTCCAGCCCGTAGATGGCGACAATCGCGGCGATCGGCACGACCGAGGCCACGCCCATCGCCCCGGCAAATCCCGCAAAGACCTTGATCACTGCGTGACCGGCCATCAGGTTGCCGCCCAGACGAATGGAGTGCGACAGGGGCCGCACGAAGTAGGAAATAATCTCGATCAGCGCCAGGATCGGACGCAGGATCAGGGGCGCAGAGGATACCCAGAACATCTTCAGAAAGCCCGGACCCTTGCGCACAAATCCCACGATGGTCACGGTGAAGAAGACCAGCAAGGCCAGGGTCGCGGTGACCGCGATGTGGGATGTCGTGGTGAACGACGTCGGGATAAGGCCAAGCATGTTGGACAGAAAGACGAACAGGAACAACGTCATGACATAGGGAAAGAACTTGAGTCCCTCATGCCCGGAGACCTCTTCGACCATGTTGTAGATGAACCCATACAGCATTTCCGCGATGGACTGGCTGCGGGTCGGGACGATCGCGCGGCGGCGGGTGCCAAGAACCAAAAGCACCACGACGCAAAGGACGGCAATCGCCATCCAGAGCGTCACGTTGGTCGGATCATACCAGGCGATGTTGGTCGTGCAGTCATTCAGAGGGGTCGCGGCGTCGTCGGTGCAAAACAGCTTGGTGACGATGAACTGATCCATCGGATGGATCTGCAAACCACCGCCTGCTTCTGCCTCGCCCGCCATGTCTAGTCCCCTTTGTCCGTTGCGGGATCAACCGCTTTGGTCTTTGCCAGCTGCCTTGCGGTTCCCAGCATCGTCTTGACGCCTGCCGCAAAGCCGATCAGGGAAAAGATGATCAGGAAGAGTGGCAGCGTGCCGAAAAGCACATCCAGCCCGTAACCGATCGCCATCCCCAGGATCATCCCGGTACAGAGCTCGATCACCATCCTCCAGGCCACCTCGCCCTGCGAGAAACCCTTGACCGTGTTGGTTGGCGCCGGCTTTGCCTTTTCCTTCAACCCCTCAAGCCGCGCCTCGAGCTGGCGCAGACGGTCGGGATCGGGTTCCAAGGCCATGGCGACACCCCATCACAGTTGGCGCATGTCTAGAGGGGGGCTGCGTCCGAGTCAACGGGGCAAGACGGATGATGGTTCCCACCCAAGCATCTGCTATATATGGATATTCTTGAGAATGTGAATCGGCGTTGCCACACGGCCCGTCATGCCCTTGCTGTGGTGATATTCAACCATCCGGTTGACGATCCCGCACCGCACCGCCCATAGTCGCCCCATGTCACAGCCCCTTGATACCGTCTTTGCAGCGCTGGCCGACCCGACGCGGCGGGCGATCCTTGCCATGCTGCTGGAGGACGACATGGCGGTCACGGATGTGGCGGAGCCCTTCAAGATGAGCCTTGCCGCGATCTCCAAGCACCTGGCCGTGCTGGCCGAGGCGGGGTTGATCAGCCGGGAGCGACGGGGGCGGGTCATCTGGTGCAAGCTGGAGCCGGACGCGATGCGGGACGCGACGGTCTGGATGCAGGGCTTCGGCCAGTTCGAGCCGGTCGATCTGGATGCGTTCGAGAGGTTTCTGGAGGGAGAACTGGCCGATGATCGGCCGGATGCCGGGTAACAGGCGGGTGTCATGCGCCTTTCACGTGCGGCTAGGTTTGGAAGCGGTCCGCATATTGCGCGCGCAGGGCTGCCTTTTGTACCTTGCCCATCGCGTTTCTTGGCAGGGCATCGATCACCACTGCGGCCTTGGGATGCTTGAAGCGCGCAAGCCGGTCGCGGATTGCCGCCAGAGCGGCGTCAGGGATCACGCGGGGATCGCTTAGCGTCAGGACGGCAAAGACCGCCTCGCCGAAATCGGGATGCGGCAGGCCGATGACAGCGGACTCGGCAACGCCGGGGACGGCATCAAGAGCCTCTTCCACCTCGATCGGGTAAACGTTGAAGCCGCCGGTGATGATCAGGTCCTTGGCACGCCCAACGATATGAAGATAGCCGTCGGCATCGATGCGCCCCAGATCGCCGGTGATGAACCAGCCATCGGGGCGCAACTCCTCAGCCGTTTTCTCGGGCATGTTCCAGTAGCCCTTGAAGACGTTCGGGCCGCGCACTTCGATCCCGCCCACCTCGCCCGGGGGCACCTCGAGGCCGCCCGTCATGATCCGCAGGTCCACCCCCGGCAAGGCAAAGCCGACCGTGCCTGCCCGCCGGTCACCGTCATAGGGGTTGGAGGTGCTCATGTTGGTTTCCGTCATGCCGTAGCGTTCAAGGATGCGGTGGCCGGTCCTTGCGTGAAATGCGGCATGGGTTTCGGCCAGCAGGGGCGCCGAGCCGGACACGAACAGCCGCATATGCGCGACCGCGTCGCGGGTGAGGCGGGGGTCGCCCAGAAGGCGCGTGTAGAAGGTCGGCACCCCCATCATCGCGGTGGCCCTCGGCATCAGACGCATCACGGTGTCGGGATCAAAGCCGGGCAGGAAGATCATCTGTCCGCCGGTCAGCAGGCTGATGTTGGACGCGACGAAAAGGCCGTGCGTGTGAAAGATCGGCAGCGCGTGCAAAAGGACGTCACGGTCCGTGAAACGCCACAGGCGGGCCAGGGTTTCGGCATTGGACAACAGGTTGCGATGGGTCAGCATGGCGCCTTTTGAGCGGCCCGTCGTGCCAGAGGTGTACAGGATTGCCGCAAGATCGTCGGGCCCGCGCGGTGTCGGTTGCCAGTCGGCCGGCAAGGATGCGGGCGTGGCCGCAAATGACCCCTCGCCCATGGCACCGAGTGTCAGGACATGGCGCGGCATTCCTGCCCTGCCGGCAAACGCGTCAGCCCGGGCTGGCGACACGACAAACACCGCAGGCGCGGCGTCGGTCAGGAAATAGTCAACCTCATGCGCCGTATAGGCGGTGTTGAGAGGCAGAAAGACGGCCCCCACCGCGACCGTCGCGCCATAAAGCGCAAGGGCAGATGGCGATTTTTCGATCTGGGCTGCGACGCGGTCGCCTGTACCTACGCCCAAGGCCGACAGGACTGCCGCCGCGTGTCTGACGAGATCCAGGAAATCCTGCCAGGAAAGGCTGCTGTCGTCGGGCAGGTGCAGCAAGGGACCGGACCGCGCGCCGAGGGGCGCGAAAAGGGCATCAAACAGGGGGTTGGCCATCATTCAACCTTATTTGACGCGGGTTTCGACGCATTTGCCCGCCAACCGCGGCTTTTTGGAGGGTTTCCAAGGTGTCGCGGGCCAAAGCTGAAACGGATTGTTTCACACAGTTCCCCAAAACGCCCCCGTTTGTGCCCCAGTTCTGCCGCGACCATCCGTGAAATTGTATGGGTAATGACGAAGCAGGAGGATGTCATGAAAGCTGGTCTCGCACTGATCGAACGTCTCGGGTTCTTTTCGCACAAATCAACCACCGACAGCGCCGACGACGAACGCTATGACATGCGCCTGAAGCGGCTTGCCCGCCCGTCCGATTCGGCAGCTTCCAAGGGGCTGGTGTTCAAAACTGCACGCTGACGCCTGGCAGGCGCAGCGCATTCATCAGGTCCCGAACCTCTTGCCGCGCTGCGATATTTGACAGGTTCAACTGGTCGACGCCGGTATCCTTGAGATCAAGAAGCGTCAGACCACGTGGAAACAGTTCGCGAAAGATCACGCGTTCGGAAAACCCGGGCGCAACGCGGAACCCGATCCGGCGCGACAATTCTTCAAGGGCCGCCCCCACCTTCTTCTTGTTATGCATCTGTTGCGCGCCAAGACGGTTGCGCAGCACGATCCAGTCGATGGGTTTGAGGCCCGCCTGGGCGCGCAACTGCCGCGCCCCCCAGACCATCTCGGAATAGATTGACGGCCCCTTGACGCGACCCGTCTCCATGTCCATCCGCGCCAGAAGGTCGAAATCGACAAAGCTGTCATTCAGCGGCGTGATCAGCGTGTCGGCCAGGGAATGGGCGACCTGGGACAGCCGGGTGTGGCTGCCGGGGCAGTCGATGACGATGAAATCCGACTGAGGCTCCATCGCGGTGACGGCAGCCGACAGGCGCAGATCAAACGCATTCTCGCCTTGCGGGACCTGGGCGGCATCGACCTCGGGAAGATCGCGGTATTCGGGTGTCGGCAGCGACAGCCCGACCCGGGCAAGATAGGCGCGCCGGTTTTCGATATAGCGGCCAAAGGATTTCTGGCGCAGGTCAAGGTCGAGCGCACCCACCCTGTGGCCCATGCGGACAAGGGCGGTCGCGACGTGCATGCAGGTCGTGGACTTGCCCGAGCCGCCCTTTTCGTTGCCGACAACAATGATATGCGCCAAACCGCAGCCCCCCGGCATTGCACTGATCAATGCACTTACC